>NZ_JBLXDO010000003.1:0-280880 GCF_048263965.1 Ferrimonas sp.
GGCGTTCATCAGGACAACGGCGTTGTCCAACATACGGTTGGAGAAGCCCCACTCGTTGTCGTACCAGGCCATTACTTTCACCAGGCGACCGTTCACTCGGGTTTGAGTGGCGTCGAAGGTGGAGGAGTAAGGGCTGTGGTTGAAGTCGATGGATACCAGAGGCTCATGGTTTACAGCCAGAACTTCGCTCATGGCACCAGACGCGCACGCTTTCTCGATGATGGCGTTCACTTCCTCGATGGTAGTGTCACGGCTGGCCACGAAGGACAGGTCAACCAGAGAAACGTTTACGGTAGGTACACGAACCGCACCGCCGTCGAACTTACCAGCCAGCTCAGGCACAACCAGGCCAACAGCGGCAGCAGCACCAGTCTTGGTGGGGATCATGTTGACGGCAGCAGCACGGGCGCGACGCAGGTCGGAGTGGTATACATCAGACAGACGCTGGTCGTTGGTGTAAGCGTGAACGGTGGTCATCAGGCCGGACTCGATACCCAACTCGTCGTTCAGCGGCTTAGCAAAAGGCGCCAAGCAGTTGGTGGTACAAGAAGCGTTAGAGATAACGGTCATGTCTGGGGTGATAACGTCGTGGTTAACACCGTAAACAACAGTTGCGTCTACTTCTTTACCTGGAGCGGAGATGATCACTTTCTTGGCGCCAGCTTCGATGTGCTTAGAAGCGGTCGGCTTGGTAGTGAAGATACCGGTACACTCGAACACTACGTCTACGTCCAGTTCTGCCCAAGGCAGCTTGGAGGGGTCGCGCTCGGAGAAGGTCAGAATTTTGTCACCGTTGATGGTGATGGCATCTTCGCTGTGTTCAACTTTTGCGTTGAAGCGACCGTGTACGGAATCGTACTTGGTCAGGTGAGCGTTGATGGATGCGTCACCCAGGTCGTTAATGGCAACGATTTGGATGGGGTAGTCTTTTTCGCTCTCATACAGTGCACGGACGACATTGCGGCCGATACGGCCATATCCATTGATGGCAACTTTGATCATAGCGATACCTGTCTCATAACTTTAATAACTGTGGTTAATTTACAACAATGAAGCCGGTGGTCAAGGGTGACGACGCAATAATTTGCTGTATTTGGGTAAATGTTACGACACATCAAGTTTTGACAGCTTAAAGCCTAGTACACAAAGGGCTAAACCGTGGTGAAGATCACGCTAATCCACGTGGCTCTGTGAGCAAGAAATCATCATTCGGCCTGAAAGGGCAAAAGAAATTTAATTACAGATTTAGACTCTCTGGCTTAAATTTTCCCTCTTCCAGCAGTTCGTCGATCTGCTCCGCTTTCTGGTCCAGCTTGCTCCTCTTCACTCCGGCTGAGTTGGCCAGCAGCCTCAGTCGCTGCTCGTTTACCAGCTTAGGTTGGTGGCGTGATATCAGCTTAGCAAACAGGTAGGCCTGGGCAGGCTGGTCCAGGTTCATGTACTCCTGAGACAACTCCAGGTAGGTATCGATGGCGGGGTAGGGCAACTCATTCAGAGTATCCAGCAGATAATCTACGGCTTTCTGAGGGTTAGTCCTGGAGTAGTAGGAGGCGGCGAACTGCTTCAGCTCCACGGTATCGAGCTCACCATTGCGCTCGGACTGCAGGAACTGGCCCAGGGCCTGGGTGTCGTTCAAGCGGGTCCAGCGGTAGAAGGTGATGTAGGGCGAGGTGTCGCCGCTGGTGCTATTTTGTAGTTTGGTCAGAGACTTCTGTGAAGAGATGTAGCTTTCGATACGAGCGGTTTCCCTCTCCTTGGCCACGATACGGTTCTCGATCATGGTGGCCTTCTCCATGCACTTAACGTAATTCTCCAGTGCAATGAGCTCGTTATACAGGGTATGCCTGTCTGAGTCCTTATGCTCGTAGCGGGTCCAAATCACCTGTGAACGCTCCTTGACACACCACCCGGTGAGGGCGACGTCGGCGCACATTTGAGGGTGGCTTTCGCAGACCTCCTGCAGGGTGAGCCGTGTGTCACAGGCGGTGAGGGGCAGCAGCAGCGCCGCTAAAGCAATTACTCGCATTGTGTAAACTTACCAAAAATTTTCTTAATAACAGCGGTAAACCGCCGATTTGTCTAATTAAATTACGGGTTTAGCTGGCTGGAATCAACCGGATGATCTTCTGTAGAATACCGCCAGCTGGCCAACGTAGCCACGTAATCTGTACCCATTTCATGGTCTTTTGACTTAGTCGACATTATAGGTCCTAAGCTGCAGATCATGCCTAGAAAGGATTTGTCCCAAATGACCGCTGACAAGCATCTGAAAAGCTGGCAAGAACGTTTTGAAATGGCGGAAGCGATGCAGCCCCTGATCGGCAAGCTGTACCGCAACCAGGGCATCGAAGTGCTGGTGTATGGCAAGAGCCTGCTCAACGCCTCCACCATCGACATCATCAAGATGCACCGCCTGGTTCGCAAGCACGAGGGCGACAAGCTGCGCCTGCGTGAAAGCTTCCCCTTCCTGGAAGCCCTGAGCAAGCTGGACGTTAAGTATGCTCGTGTCGACCTGGGCAAAATGGCCATCAACTACTGGCGCAACCACAGCGACGGTAGCGAGATCGAAGCCTATGTTGCCGAAGAGATGGCGCCAGCTTCCAACCAGGAAGTTGAGCAGCGCGACGTTGTGCTGTATGGCTTTGGCCGTATCGGCCGACTGCTGGCTCGCCTGATGATTGAACGCACCGGTGTAGCCAACAACATGCGTCTGCGTGCCATCGTGGTTCGTGGCGGTCGTGAGGGTGACCTGGAGAAGCGCGCCAGCCTGTTGCGTCGTGATTCCATTCATGGTCCTTTCAACGGTTCCATTGAAGTGGATGCCGAGAACAACGCCATCATCGCCAACGGTACCTACATCCAGGTGATCTACGCCAACAGCCCTGATCAGGTGGATTACACCGCTTACGGCATTGACAACGCCCTGGTGGTGGACAACACCGGCATCTGGAAGGATGAAGAGGGCCTGGGTCTGCACCTGAAGTCCAAGGGGACTGCCAAGGTGCTGCTGACCGCGCCTGCCAAGGGCGATATCAAGAACGTGGTGTATGGCGTAAACCAGGCGGACATCCTGGACGAAGACCTGATTGTGTCCGCAGCTTCCTGCACCACCAACGCCATCACCCCAGTGCTGAAGGCGATCAACGACGAGTACGGCATTCGCAACGGCCACGTTGAAACCGTTCACTCCTACACCAACGATCAGAACCTGATCGACAACTACCACAAGGGTGACCGTCGTGGTCGCAGTGCGCCGCTGAACATGGTGCTGACCACCACAGGTGCTGCCAAGGCCGTGGCCAAGGCTCTGCCTGAACTGAAGGGCAAGCTGACCGGCAACGCCATCCGCGTTCCTACTCCTAACGTGTCCATGGCCATCATGAACCTGAACCTGGCCAAGGAAACTGACCGCGACACTCTGAACGAGTACCTGCGTGAAGTTGCCCTGCACTCCAACCTGCAGAGCCAGGTGGACTTTACCGAGTCCACAGAGATTGTGTCTACCGACCTGGTGGGTTCTCGCTACGCCGGTGTGGTGGACTCTCAGGCCACCATCGTGGACGGTGACCGTGCGGTACTGTACGTATGGTACGACAACGAGTTCGGTTACAGCCGTCAGGTGATTCGCGTCATGAAGAAGATGCTGAACCTGACCACTCACGTTATCCCTGCCTAAGAGATAACCGAGATGAAAAAACCGGCGCATGGCGCCGGTTTTTTTGTGTCTGACAAGGTTGTTATTAATGAAGTCAGATGCAACGTGCGGGCTTGGGTAAGCCGGCGATCTTGGTGGCCTGTTTGGCCGGGCCTTTGGGGAACAGCTTGTAGAGGTACTTGGAGTTGCCCTTGTCCTCACCCAGCTTTTGTCCAATCGCTTTAACCAGCACCCGGATGGCGGGGCTGGTATTAAACTCCTCATAGAAGTCGCGCACAAAGTTAACCACTTCCCAGTGAGCGTCGGAGAGTTCGATCCCCTCCTGCTCGGCCAGAATCGGCGCCAGCTCCGGCTGCCACTGACTGGAATCGAGCAGGTAGCCCTGCTTGTCGGTGGCGATCTCCTGGCCATTAAAATTCAACATCATTACCACGCCTGTACTTTCTCAAACTCCAGCGTCAGCTGGACAAATCTATCGTAGTCGACCACTTCAATGGGGGCATTCACCCGTGACATCAAGCCCCGGGCTTCAAGATCTTCCTTGAGTGCATAGCAGGGATGACCAGATAACGGTTGTTGCCACTGAGGCAGTGTGGCAGCGATGACGGCGTCCTGCATCAGCAGAATACCGTCTCCCGGGGTCAGGGCGCGCAGCATCAGGCTGAGCCCATCGGAATCCGAGGGAGAGCGGGATTGGGTATGGAGTACGTTCAAAATGTCAGTACCTGTTCTGTCCGGTTCAATTCCTGGGCGAAATGCGTCTCATCGGCCACATCAACGGCCATCAGCAGATCATCGCGGCTCAAACCCCGTTCTGTCAGAGAGGCGGCGCAGACCCAGATCTCCTCCACGTCATAGAGGGGCAGAGCCTTGAAGGTGGCGATGTAGTCCCGGCCCTCAATGCTGCCAGGTGTCTGCCCCTTAAGCAGCTGATAGACCCCGTCGCCACAGAAGAAGAGTCGGGTCGGGATGTCGTAACTGGCACTGAGCAGTGCCAGGTCCAGCGCCTCACGCCCCCTGGGGGTGCCGTGTGGGGCCCGGGTAAATAGGATTCCTAGCTGTTTCATCAGAATTGCACCGTCCTGTCCACCTGCTGCATGGTAGTCACCAGCTCGCCCAGGCCCCCCAGAATAAAGGGTGAGGCCAGGTTGGCACTGTCCAGGCCGCCATCTTCGGCGGCTTCCGCATCGAGGATACCCCGACGCAGTCCGGCTGAGACGCAGCTGATCAGGGGCACCTTATGCTGCTGGTGAAGGGTATGCCAGCGTTGGGCGAGGTCCAGCTCATCACTGGCGGGCATCAGCATACGGCTGGCATTGAGGACGCCGTGCTGATAGAAGAACACCTGTTCCAGGGTGTGCCCCTGAGCCAACAAGGTTTCACAGAATTTCAGGGCAGACCAGGCGGACTGGCTGCCGTAGGGTTCGCCGTTAACGACGACTAGAAAAGAACTCATTTCGGATTCGTAACCAAAGAAAAAGGCCCCGACTTGGGGCCTTAGTGTATCTCAAACAGGGCGCTTAGTCGTCGCTCATCCCCAACAGGCTCAGCAGGCTGACGAAGATGTTGTACAGCGAGACGAACAGGGTCACAGTGGCGTTGATGTAGTTGCGCTCGCCGCCGTGGATGATGGCACTGGTCTGCATCAGGATGGCTCCGGAAGAGAACAGGATGAACAGGCAGCTCAGGGCCATGCTCAGCGCAGGAATCGCCAGGAAGATGTTGGCGATAAAGGCGGCGATGATCACCCAGAAGCCAGCCATCATCATGCCACCCAGGAAGGACATGTCCTTACCGGTGACCAGCACGTAAGCGGAGAGGCCAAAGAAGGTGAGGGCGGTGCCGCCCAGAGCCATCATGACGATGTCGCCCATGCCTGCGCCCAGATACATGCCCAGGATGGGGCCCAGGGTGTATCCCATGAAGCCGGTCAGGGCGAACACGGACACCAGGCCCATGGCGCTGTTGGCGGTGCGGCTAACCAGGAACAGCAGACCGTAGAAACCCACCAGGGTGATAATGATGCCTGGATGGGGCAATTGCAGTGCCATGGTGACACCGGCGACTGCAGCTGAGAAAGCCAGGGTCATGGCCAGCAGCATATAGGTGTTGCGTAGAACTTTGTTGACCTCGACGCCGGTGGAGCTGGCGACGGTTTCAAAACGTTGGGTCTGCATGTGGACTCCTTTATTGTGGCCCGTTTCTGACAGGTTAGAGCCACCGATTCCTGAAAAGTTTAACTCTACAAGCTGATGTGGGAACGGGGCAACGGTTTTTCAACCAATTTAGTAACAAAACCACAGCTGTGGCCGGTGTTTTCGGGGTGGTTTCGGAAAAACCGTTGCGCGACTTTGGCTTACTCGACCATTTCAGTCTCGTTGACGATTTATGACAAAACTTCTACCTTAGGCGGGTTAGCCTTCCTGAGTCGAAGGCGGCCGCTAGGCAAACAGGTCCGTCAGAGATCGCCAGGTGCCATGACACCTGAAACGTACGGTTTCATACCAAGTGCATGAAGTGTTCGGTCATTGGCTGAATTTTCTGAGATTGGTGTTTTACAGGTTAAGGATTAACTCACTCACTATGGATACTCTAAGCATTGCCCTGGAGCTTGAGCCCCACCTGATTGCCCTGGAAAAAAGGCTGTTTGTTCCCTCCACCCGGCGCAGCCGCGAACTGCTCGCCTTTCTGATTCACAAGGATTTTATCGAAGTGGGGGCGTCTGGCCGCGAGTTTGGTCTGGATGAAGTGCTTAAGCGCCTGCCGGAAGAGGAGGGGTTTGGTGTGGAAGCCCAGAGCTTCAGGGTCAGGCAGTTGGCCCCCAACCTATGCCAGGTGCTCTACAACGCTAAGTTGACCCGGGGCACCGTGGTCAGCCATTCACGCCGAAGCTCGTTGTGGACATTGGAGGATCATCGCTGGCAGATGATTCATCACCAGGGTACGCCCTGTCAGCCTTTTTAGCCTGATGACTGACCTGATTGTTCGTCCGTACCGGACAGAGGACGCTCGGGTTCTGACCGATATCTTCTACGACACCATTCACCACGTTGGTCCTGCTCATTACACCCAGGCACAGGTAAATGCCTGGACACCATTGCCGAAAGAGTATGGCCTTTGGCAGTAGAGGCTCGCCCAATGGCCTCCTGAGGTGGCGGAACTCGATGGCACTGTGGTGGGTTTCATCACCCTGACATCGTCAGGCCATATTGAGTGGACCTATATACACCGTAACCATCAACGCCGGGGCATCGCCTCCCGGCTGTACCTGCACCTGGAGCAGCAGGCTCGTCAACAAGAATTGCGCCGATTGACTGTGGATGCTTCCCGCTTTGCCCGCCCCTTTTTTGAGGCAAAGGGGTTTGTGGTTGTTCGGGAGAACCAAAGCGTTCGCCAAGGTGAAAAACTGCAGAATTGGCGTATGGAAAAGCGCCTTTAGGAAGTCAAACCATCTGTAGGGCAGATCTTTTGTCAATCCCGCTGGATTCAGGGGTTTACACCGGCCGATCCTTTCACTATTATTGCCGCCACTGGAGAGATGGCTGAGTGGTTGAAAGCACCGGTCTTGAAAACCGGCAAGGGTTAATAGCCCTTCTAGGGTTCAAATCCCTATCTCTCCGCCATATTTCGTTCAACCCGCCTTTGAGGCGGGTTTTTTCGTACAACTCGCACTCTGCGAGAGAGTCATGGTCTGAAGTCGCAGCAGCGAACTGACGATTTAGGATTGTCACAAGGGTGTGCGAGACTCAGTCAACGGCAGCAAAAGCGGAGCTCGGCTCCCTGTGATGCCGGGGAGAGGCAACTTGGCGTTGCTTACCCTGGTGAAGAGGCTAAAGATTCCGGTCCCGAATCCCCGTTGGCATTGATGAAGTGGGCTATAATTCGGTCGGCTAAGTCAGGCTTCCCAAACGACGTCGGACGTGAGTATTCCTACCAGCAGCTTGTGATAGGCGATAACTGGCGAAATCATTTCGCTAAGTGCGTATCTTTTGGTTGCAAAAGTGGTATACTCCCCCGCCGAAAAGTGACAACGATTGTTTTTTCAGAGTAAAGCAATGACTGATTTATCAAAATACAGAAATATCGGTATCTTCGCGCACGTTGATGCCGGTAAGACCACCAGTACCGAGCGTATCCTGAAGCTGACCGGTAAGATCCACAAGACCGGTGAAGTGCATGACGGCGCCGCCACCACTGACTTCATGGAGCAGGAAGCTGAGCGTGGTATTACCATTCAGTCTGCTGCTACTACCTGTTTCTGGAACGATCACCGCCTGAACATCATCGACACCCCTGGACACGTTGACTTCACCGTTGAAGTTTACCGTTCCCTGAAGGTTCTCGATGGTGGTGTTGGTGTATTCTGTGGTTCCGGTGGTGTTGAGCCCCAGTCTGAAACCAACTGGCGTTACGCTAACGAATCCGAAGTAGCCCGTCTGATCTTCGTGAACAAGCTGGACCGTATGGGTGCAGACTTCTACCGCGTAGTAGACCAGGTGAAGAACGTACTGGGTGCTCGTCCCCTGGTTATGACCCTGCCTATCGGTATCGAAGATGACTTCAAGGGTGTTGTAGACATCCTGAGCCAGAAGGCTTTCATCTGGGATGACTCCGGTCTGCCTGAGAACTACGAAGTAGTTGAGATCCCTGCCGAGCTGCAGGAGAAGGCTGCCGAGTACCGCGAAGAGCTGATGGAAACCGCTCTGGAGATGGACGAAGACCTGCTGATGGAGTACCTGGAAGAGGGTACTGAGCCTTCCATGGAGCAGATCAAAGCCTGCATCCGTAAGGGTACCCGTGACCTGGCGTTCTTCCCCACCTACTGTGGTTCCGCCTTCAAGAACAAAGGTATCCAGCTGGTACTGGACGCGGTAGTTGACTACCTGCCTGCTCCTACCGAAGTAGACGCTCAGCCTCTGACCGATCCAGAGACTGGTGAGCCTACCGGTGAAGTAGCCACCGTATCCGCTGACGAGCCTCTGCGTGCTCTGGCGTTTAAGATCATGGACGACCGTTTCGGCGCCCTGACCTTTGTCCGCATCTACTCCGGTGTTCTGGAAAAGGGTATGACCATCCTGAACTCCGCCACCGGCAAGACCGAGCGTATCGGTCGTATGGTAGAGATGCACGCCGACGAGCGTACTGAACTGACCCGCGCTCAAGCTGGTGACATCATCGCCGTAGTTGGCATGAAGAACGTGCAGACCGGTCACACCCTGTGTGATCCTAAGCACGAGTGCACCCTGGAGCCCATGATCTTCCCTGAGCCTGTAATCTCCATCGCTGTTGAGCCGAAGGATAAGGGTTCCGTTGAGAAGATGGGTATCGCCATCGGTAAGATGGTTGCTGAAGATCCATCCTTCCAGGTTGAGACCGACGAAGAGTCCGGTCAGACCATCCTGAAGGGTATGGGTGAACTGCACCTGGATATTAAAGTAGACATCCTGAAGCGTACCTACGGCGTTGAGCTGGAAGTTGGTCAGCCTCAGGTTGCTTACCGTGAGACCATCACTTCCGCCATTGAAGACAGCTACACTCACAAGAAGCAGTCTGGTGGTTCCGGTCAGTTCGGTAAGATCGACTACCGCATCAAGCCTGGCGAGCAGGGCTCCGGCTTCACCTTTGCCTCCACTGTTGTGGGCGGTAACGTGCCTAAGGAATTCTGGCCTGCCATTGAGAAGGGCTTCCGTGACATGATGGATACCGGTCCTCTGGCTGGCTTCCCTGTTCTGGACGTTGAAGTTGAGCTGTTCGACGGTGGCTTCCACGCGGTTGACTCCTCTGCAGTGGCCTTCGAAATCGCCGCTAAGGGCGCTTTCCGTCAGTCCATGCCTAAGTCCGGTCCTCAGCTGCTGGAACCCATCATGAAGGTGGACGTGTTCACTCCAGAAGATCACGTTGGTGATGTTATCGGTGACCTGAACCGTCGTCGCGGCATGATCAAGGACCAGGAAGCTGGTGCTACCGGCGTACGCATCAAGGCAGACGTACCTCTGTCCGAGATGTTCGGTTACATCGGTCACCTGCGTACCATGACTTCCGGTCGTGGCCAGTTCTCCATGGAGTTCAGCCACTACGCACCTTGTCCTGCTAACGTTGCCGAAGAGGTAATTGCAGAGACCAAGGCTAAGAACGCCAAGTAATTCTTGAGTTCTTCCCTAAAGCCCCGGCCCAGTGCCGGGGCTTTTGTTTTTCTGATACATAAACCTTGTGCACGAAACTTGTTCATTCCGATCCAGGTGTTAGCATTAGTCTATTGAGCTTTCACAAGGAGTGAGTGCATGCAGCCCCACGACCGTATTCCCCTCGATGACTTTGTCGAATATGACGCTGATGAGATGGTTCAGCGTTCCTCCGAGCATCTGGCACACCTGCGCAGACGCCACTCCATTCGCAGCTTTTCGAATCGTCCTGTTCCCCAGGAGGTGATTGAGAATTGTCTGCTGGCCGCCGGCAGTGCCCCCAGCGGCGCCAACCACCAGCCCTGGCACTTTGTGGCCATCAGATCTGACGAGGTCAAGAAGCAGATTCGAGAGCATGCAGAGCTTCAGGAGCGGGGGTTCTATGACGAGAAGCGAGCGGGGGAGGAGTGGCTCAAAGCTTTAAAACCTCTGGGCACAGATGCCAACAAACCCTATCTGGAGATCGCTCCCTGGCTGATTGCGGTATTCAGTAAGAAGAAGGGCGGGATGCACGACGATGGGGAGACCACCAACTACTATGTGCACGAGTCGGTGGGCATCGCCACCGGATTTCTGCTCAATGCGCTGCACAGCAGCGGCCTGGCGACCCTGACCCACACCCCCAAGCCGATGAGCTTCCTCTCCAAGGTGTGTGGTCGTGGTGACAATGAGCGCCCCTATATGCTGATTGTGGCGGGCTACCCGGCAGAGGGTGCCACCATCCCCCTTCATGCGACTCACAAGAAGTCTCTTGAGGAGATCTCCAGCTTCCTGTGATCAGACTTGGGCCGGGGCAGGCTTGCCCAGCAGTTGACTGTCCCTGGCCATCTCGATAAACAGCCTCAGACGCTGATTTTCAAAGGGGGTTCTGGGGTAGATGGCCCACAGGGGCCCCGGGGTCGCATGGCGGCCCTCAAACAGGCGCACCATCTCGCCGCTTTCCAGGTACTTCTCGCAGCAGAAATCCGGTAACCAGCAGATGCCGTGACCCAGCAGGGTCATCTGCAGGGCGGCTTCCGCCTCATCCAGCATCAAGTTGCTTTTCACCTGCAGGGTCTTTTGCTGCTCTCCATCCTGCCACAACCAGTCACCATCTTTGAAGTCGGTGTAGTTGAGTACCACCAGATCGTGGTTGGCCAACTCGGTGATGCTGTCAGGGACCCCTTTTCGCTCCAGGTAGTCGCGACTGGCGTAGAAGTCCCTCTGGGTCAGGGAGAGGGGCTCATTGATGAAGCTCTTGTCCTCCAGGGGCTTGGTGTTGAACATCAGATCCACATCGAACTTGGTGGCATCTGGCGGCGACCAGGTGGACTTGAGCTCCAGATCGATGCCTGGGTAGGTTTTGACGAACCGGGACAGCACCGGGCCGGCTATGACCCGGTTGAACAGGCCCAGGGCACTGACCCTTAGCCGGCCCACAGGCTCGCCGCTGGCACTCTTCATCTGCTCGGTGGCAGTTTGCCAGTGCTGCTCAATGTTGAGGCTGTGTTCCAGGAAGGCTTCCCCCTCCTGAGTCAGGGACAACTGACGGGTGGAGCGCTGGAACAGGGTGACGCCCAGGTGGGCTTCCAGCTGTTTCACCCGGCGGGTAACGCTGGGGCGGGGCAGGGACAGGGAGTCGGCGGCCCGGGCAAAGCTGCCCAGGCGGGCAATCTGGTTAACCAGGCGAATGTCATCGAGAGTCACTTGATGCATAGAGGGACAACCCAGAAGTAGTTGGCGAATGACACAAAGGGTATCAGTGGATGAAACGCTGCCCAAGGGTTGGCGGGGATTTCTCGGGCCTTTATTGCAGTTTCCCCCAGCATCCATTCGGTACTGGGGGAATCTGTCTCCTGGTATTAGAAGTGGTGTGCCAGTCCCAGGCTCAGGATATGTACATGGGCTTCTGAGTGACCGGATACTGTCTGGCTGAAGGGTTGACCAGCAATCGGGTCAAATCCTTCGATGGTCTGATTTACCTCGATGTCACCCAGATCCAGATACTGATAGCTGAGGTCCAACTGAGTGCTGGGGCTCAGGGTCCAGCTCAGGCCGGCGGCATAGGCGATCTGCCGGTCCACCGGTGGATCCAGCTTATGGTTGACCTTGGACACGGCGGACTCGTCGTAGGCGATGCCCGCTTTCAGGGTCAGCGCGGAGGAGACCTGATAGTGCACGCCCAGCGCACCGCTCCAGGCGTCCTGCCAGTTGCGGGGCACCAGGATGGTGGGACCATTGTCGTGTTCAATCAGGCTTCGGTCCATATCAGACCACTGGGCCCACTCGATGTCTGCCAGCAGGCTGAGAGCCGGTGTGAGTTGGTGTTGTACACTGAAGGTCACCAGGTCCGCCAGATTAAATTGCTGGGTGGCCTGATCGTGCACCGGGCCCATGGGAGTGGACATGGCGGTATCGCCCCGAAGCTGATGCTCGACGCCGGCTACATAGCGCAGTCCCAGGCTGGTGTGTTGCCAGGGGCGGTAGAGCAGGCCCAGGGCCCAGGCCAGCTCGGTGTCGTCCAGCGTTAGGGTTTCTTCGGCGCCGGGGAAGGGATCCAGGGTCAGCTCCCAACTCATGTAACTGACACCCAGGCTGGCCCCCACTGACCATTGATCATTGATGCGGTAGCCCAAGGAGGCTTGAGCGACGCCGATCATCACCTCCACCGATTCGATGAAGTTGGACCCGGCCCAGTTGTCACCAAAGTCAGTGGCTCCGCCGGCTGGTGAGGCCAGTGCCAGGCCAAATCCCCAGTCCTCACCCAAAGGCTGGCCATAGAACAGGGAACCGCCGCCGCTGAGCCCTACGCCATAGTCGGTGCTCTTGCGTCTCTGTTCGTAGTCCGGGTTGGTGCCGGTTGAGCCCTGGTCATGGAAGGTGAAGCTGTCCTCAATCAGCAGCAGTGTGCCCTGAACCTCTCGCTGCTGCAGATACGCCAGGCCAGCCGGGTTGTTGAAGGCGGCGCCGGCGCTGGTGTCGGTCGCTCGTCCGGCACCGGCGCTGCCAAGATAGGCTGATGCAGTGTCGTCACGCAGGATGCCACTGGCTTGTGCAGACAGTGAAGTGGTTGCCATTATCATTACCGCAATAGTGCTGCGCCGATAATTCATATATCCCCCTTATATATTTAAGGTTTAGTGTTTTTGTTGGTGTAATTATTTGCAGCGGACTATATCTCTGCCGGAATTAATAGTGGTATGACTTTTCAGCAATTTCGTGAGAGTGAACAAATTAATTTCAAATTGTTGATCTCACTATTTTTCGGCAGGTAAAACACTATTTCAGATCTGATAACTCTGTTTGCTCTTTCCTGGCGGGTTATCGGTTGCCGTATGCCATTTTAAGTGACCTCAATGGTCTGTGGTGCGGCTTTGCTCCCTTGTGCAAACTGTTGTTGGTATTGGGTTTTATAGCAAAGTGTTAGCCGTATCCCAGAATTGACAACTCATTGGCCTGGCAAGGGAGGCGAGCAGGAGTGACTAACCCCTTTTATTAAAAGGGTTTTTATCCATTTCACAGTGATACGATTATCAATAATGAAATACTGAGTTGTTTGATTTGGTCTATTTGAGCCGGATTGTCTTCACTATTATTAGCTTGAAGCTGACACGTCCGGAATAATTTTCTTAACTTTTTGTTGAGCAGGTTTATTTCGGCCTGGAATATGAGAAAAACCATGACTGAAAATAGAAACCAGGCAAATTCCCGGTCCTCTAAGGATCATGAGGGTTTGTTGGAAAACCCCGAACGACGCAAGTTATTTAAACGTGCCGCCATTGGTGGTGGTGCTGTACTCGCCGCGGGCCTGGGCGCCTATGGTGCCGGGCGCGCATCCATCGAAGGCAAGATAAACGATCAGTGGCCCATTCTGGCCGATGACTTTAAGCCCTTCCCGGGCGAAAGTCATATGTGGTCCTATGCCGGCAGTCCCTTCCTGATGATGCGTCATCCCGAGCGTAACGAGCAGTTCGGTCGACTGGTCAAGGGCAACCCCAACTACAACTTTCAGTTGCAGGTGCCGCGCTTCGAACAGAAGGGGCATGATAACTCCCGCCCAGGCTTTACCCAATTGGATCGTGCTTTAGGGCATGCTGGCTGGTGCCCTCCCCACAAGTGGGACTTGCGCCTGGGGGCCATGGGGGTGCCGGACACCACCTGGTTCTCCTGGGATCAGTCGGATATGGAGCATGAGCAGTATGAGTTCGCCTCCAAGCAGCAGGCGGCCAATGCCATTCGCAGTGCCGCCCGTGTGTTTGGCGCCGCCCGCTGTGGTATTGCCAAGCGGGATAAGCGTTGGGATTACGATCCCATCTACCACGCCGGCCCCACAGTGGATATGTTTGCCGAGATGGAGCGCCGCGGTGTCAGCAAGATCACCGACCCACAAGAGATGGCCAAGGCGTTGATGGGGGCCCTGGAGGAGTTCAAACCGGTCGAGAAGCAGCTCTCCTGGGAGAAAGACTTCCCGTTCACCCCTAAGACGGTGATCGTGATGGCGGTGCCCATGGATTACGACAACCTGGCGACCGCACCCACCTATACCTCCGGTGCAACCGTCGGCGATGGTTACACCAAGATGGCCACTCTGGCATCTCAGATGGCCAAGTTTATCCGTGGACTGGGTTATCACGCGGTTGCGTCAGGCAACGATCTGGGTAACTCCGTCGCTTACGGCATCGCCGCGGGCATGGGTGAGGGCGCTCGTAACGGCCAGTTGATCGTGCCTGGCTACGGCCCCCGAATCCGCCTGTGCAAGGTATACACCGACTTCGAGTTTGTTGACTACGACCAGCCGCGCACCTGGGGCATCGAGGACTTCTGTAAAACCTGTAAGAAGTGCGCCGAAGCCTGCCCCTCCAAGGCTCTGCCCATGGATGAGGACACCACCTTTACCTTTGTGGGTGAGCACTCGGAACAGCCCGGATACAACTGGAACAACCATGAGGGGATCAAGAAGTTCCACGTCGATTCCAAACGTTGCTTCGATTACTGGATGGAGAGCGACGGCGACTGTGCCGCCTGTAATGCGGCCTGTACCTTCAATGAGCCGGACTTCTGGCATCACTGGATGATCGTGGCAGCCAACCCCTTCGTGCCCTCCACCCTCCATGGGGTGATGTCAGAGATGCACCCCGCCTTCGGCTATGGCGCCACTCAGGACCCCACCAAGGTGGCCAAGTTCTGGAACACAGGTGAAGGGATGAGGGTGAACCCCACCAACCGTAACGTATTTGGCGCCGTTGGCCGCTCATAAGGAGGAGATCATGGAATTAATTGAATTTTTCATCATGGGGATCCTGTTCACCCTGGGTGTGCAGGGGATGGCTTATCTGTCGGTTAAGGCGCAGCTGCCGGTTACCGCCTGGATTGGGATGATCACCGGAGGCCTGATGTTCCTGTTTGGCATTGGTTGGGCAGGCAGCTCCTTCATTGAGAATGTCCCTCAGTCCGGCGCCCTGGGCCTGGCGGCCTTCTGTATGCCCGGACTGTTGCTGATGGCCTTCATCTGGCGCAAATACGCCCCCAAGGGCGCCCGCCTGTAAGCCTCAGCCAGTCAATGGCCGTGCCGATCATCCTCCGGCACGGCCCCATTTCTCAGAGCGTATTATGAGTAAGAGACAACAGATTCCCTCCTCCCTGATAAGCCTGGCTGCCTGGTTGAGCCTGGCCCTGGCGTTCGTGGTGGGCCAACTTGGCAATCAGCCCGACTACCCGGCACTTCTGGCCAAGAGCTTTCCCGGTGCCCAGTTGGTGGAGCAGGCGGACAACAACGGCGGCCCGGTCGTACTCGAGTGGGTCAACCGTCAACAGGATCAACCCCAGGTGGTGATCCTTGGAGAGGGGCAGGGCTACGGCGGCCCACTGCAGGTGGCGGTGACCGCCAGCCGCACCGAGGAGGGGGCCCGGGTTCACGGTGTCCACCTGATCGATCACCGGGAGACCCCACCCTATGTAGAGCGGCTGGTAAAGAAGCAGTTCTTCCGCCAATTCGCCGGTGCCAGCGTCACCGATGACTTTCTGCTCGACACGGATATCGATTCCTTTTCCGGCGCCACAGTCACTGCCCGGGGCATCAGTCAGGCGCTGCGAGGATCCCTGCATCTGGGCGCGGTAAAACATCTGGGGCTGGAACCCAGCTGGACTCTGGATCCTTGGGTCTTCGGATGGGAGGAAGCGGGCATGCTGCTGCTGGCTCTGGGGGCCGTGGCGGTCAGCGTCGGTGGGCGAAGCAAGCCGATGAGCTGGCTGAAAACGGCGCTTCCCCTGGTTTCCCTGCTGTTTGTGGGGTTCTACACCAACGCCTCCATCAGCATCGGCAGCCTGGGCAGCATACTGCTTGGCTACCTGCCCAGCATCAAGCAGCACCCCATCTGGTGGATTCTGATGGGCACCATAGTGCTGGGTGTGGTGTTTATGGGTCGAAACCTCTACTGCAACAAGCTGTGTCCCTATGCCGCGGTGCAATCGCTGCTGCATAAGATCACCGGCATCAATATGAAGGCGCCCAGGTGGCTGAACAAGCATGGTCGCGGTCTGGTTCTGGGGATGATCTGGGCCTCGTTGATGCTGATCTTCCTGTCGCGCCATCCTTCCATGGGGGCTTATGAGCCTTTCTCGATGATGTTTGCCCTCGAGGGGGTTGGCTTGCAGTGGTACATCCTGCCTCTCTCGCTGTTCGGTACCTGCTTTGTGCCGGATTTCTGGTGTCGCTACTTCTGCCCCGTGGGTCTGACCATCAATGAGTCGGTGAAACTGCGACGCAAGTGGGTCAATCGATTGAGCCAGCGTCGACAAGCGGGTCAATCCATCGTCGTGCAAACCAAGGAGTAACCATGTCCAGAGTGAAATCCCGGGGTGACGCTCACCCCATCACCCAGCTGCTCAGCGTGATCACTTTGGCGCTGGTGCTGCTGTTCTTTGTGGGGTCGGCCGATTCCATTGTCGCCGATGGCGTACTGAGCCGTTTTGCACAGCAGCTTGGTTGGGCTGAAGGGGGCGTGCAATGAGATACGGACCCGAGCGTTGGCTTGCCTGCAACCACTGTGGTGGTGCCCTGAGGTTTCGTGCGCTTCCCCAGGTGGATGCCCGGTTGGCCCAGCTGTGGAGTGACGGTTATGTGGACAGCCCCTCGGTACCGGAACAGCCTTTGGTGGTGGCCTGTGGTCACTGCCAGGCGGCGGTATGGCTGCCTGAGCTGGCAGACGCACCGTGCTGTGAAGGGGGGGATTACCGGGCCCTGACCGAGGCGGAGTTGTGGACCCAGGCAGAGGCCTATGGAGAGGAGCCTTCCGAGCATCAGTTGCATGTGAGGCTGAGGCTCTGGCAGCTGGCCAATCACCGCCATCGCGGCGGCGAGTCACAGGTGACCTGGAGTGAGCGTGAGCGAGGTAATCTGGAAAGGATCCTGGGGTTGCTGGACCTCTCTTCGGCCACCGAGGTGATGACGGCGGTTGAGGTGTCCAGGCAACTGGGGCTGTTCAATCAGGCGTTGGGGCTGCTGGTCCAGCTGGAGGCTGAGTTGCCTTCGGCCCTGGTGACAGAAGTTGAGCAGCGAATCAAGGCCCGGGACTCCAGAGTGTTTTGCTTTAAAGCCAATGGGGAGGCCAGGCATGATCGCTGCCGCTAAACAGCTTCAGGAGCCGGGCTGCGATCATCAGGGGCTGCAGCAGATGCTGGCCGCCCTTAATGAGCAGCTGGGATTGGCGGGAATATGGTATTGCTATGACATCGCTCATCCGGGGAAGTGGCGCAAAAGGGTCAAAAGCAGTGACCAGATGATACGCAGCTTCGTTCGTCGTCGCCGGCTGTTTGCCAGCAGCGGCACCGCGGCTGAGCTGTGGCAGCAGCAGATGACTCACTATCAAGGTCTGAGTCATGTTCTCGAAGGGATCTGGAATCAGCAGGTTTACTTCTGGCCCATGCGAGAGTTGCCGCATGCGATGAATCGCCGTCTGACCAAGGCTGGTGTGGAGGCGCTGGTGACCTTTACCGTCGATTGCCCGCTTTCCCCCGAATTTCGTGGGCGCTTCACCCTGTTGTTACCGGACAGCCAGTCTGTGGCTCAGATCATCGCCACCGCTGAGGTGGTACAGCGACAACTGCGGGAGCTGCAGGTCAAGATTGCCCTGGAATTCGGTAAGTCCATCAACCCTCTGGTGGATTACAACATCGTCAATCCGTTGTCGGCCTACATTCTTGGCTTGTTGGCCCAGGGGCAGGACAGGGAGCAGGTTTCCGCCCAGCTCAGGTTGACTCTGCGCGGAGTGGACTACCACGTCAGCGTGCTCAAAGAGCTGTTGGAGGCCAGGAACATTGCTCAGCTGGTGTATCGTGCGGGGCAGTGCCAACTGATTTGATTTGCTTTACCCAACGGAGTCTAAACGCTAGTTTAAATGTTCAGCAATTGAGCAGGGAGAGCCGTTGATGAACCATCCTACAGACCCGAGCACCGCAACCCATGAGGTGTTTAACCAGCCGCCCGCGCTGGAGAATTACAACCTGTTTGATGCTGATATCCCGCTTCAGGAACTGCTTGCCAGGGAAGGGGGCAGTTGGGGTGAGGAGCGGGTTCGTCACCTCGGTGCCACCCTGGGACAGAGTGAGTGGATTGCCCGGGGATTTCAGGCAAACGAGCAGATACCCAGATTCCACAGCCACGATCGCTTTGGTCATCGCATTGACCTGGTGGAGTTTCACCCCGCCTATCATGAGCTGATGGCATTGGCGGTGGACTCAGGATTGCCCACACTGCCCTGGACGCACCCTCAGCCTGGCGCCCACGTGACACGCATGGCACTGAGCTACCTCTACAGTCAGGTGGAGGCGGGCTCAGGCTGTCCCCTGACCATGACCTTTGCGGCGGTTCCCCCCTTACAAAAGCTCAGCCCCAAAGCCGGCCAGTGGCTGCAAAGACTGCTTCATGGTCGCTATGACCCGGCCAACGCTCCCATAGAGCAGAAGCACGGGGTCACCATAGGGATGGCGATGACCGAAAAGCAGGGTGGCACGGATGTGCGGGCCAACACCAGCCGTGCCGATGAGGTTGATGGCGAACTCTATCGCCTCACCGGCCACAAATGGTTCTGCTCGGCGCCCATGTGCGATGCCTTCCTGGTGCTGGCCCAGGCCCAAGGCGGGCTCACCTGTTTCCTGATGCCCAGGTGGTGTCCTGATGGCAGTAAAAATGCGCTGCAGATACAGCGCCTGAAAGAGAAGATGGGCAATCGTTCCAATGCCTCCTCCGAGATAGAGTTTCGCGATGCCCTGGCCTGGCGTCTGGGAGAGGAGGGACGTGGGGTGGCCACCATCATCGAGATGGTGGCATTGACCCGCTACGACTGCATGATTGGTTCCACGGCACTGATGCGCCAGGCGGTGGCCCAGGTGACTCACCACATTGCTCATCGCAGCGTTCTTGGCAAGCGCCTGATCGATCAACCCCTGATGCAGAATGTGGTGGCAGATCTCTGCCTGGAGGTGGAGGGCGCCCTGGCGATGACCGGTCGGGTGGCCCGGGCCCTGGACAACCAGGACAGTGAAGCACAGCGGCTGTTGGTGCGCATCACCACCGCCGTGGGTAAATACTGGATCTGCAAGAGGGCCACCAGCCAGATAGGGGAGGCCCAGGAGTGCCTGGGTGGCGTTGGTTATGTGGAGGAGAGCATTCTTCCCCGGCTCTACCGGGAAGCACCGGTCAACTCCATCTGGGAGGGCAGTGGCAATGTGCAGTGTCTGGACCTGATGCGGGCCATCTCAAAGACGCCAGCGGTGGCCGAGGTCTTCATGGAGGAGCTGGGGCAGGCCCGTGGGGGGCATCGTCTCTACGATGCTTATCTGGATAGGCTCGGGACCCTGGTGACGGATCTCGGGGATATGGAGTACCGCGGCCGCGCGGTGATGGAGCGTCTGGCCCTTGGGTTCCAGGCTGCCCAGCTGATTCGCGCCGGTAATGAAACTGTGGTGGATGCTTTTTGTCGCAGTCGGCTGGAGCAGAGCCACGGTTACTGTTTTGGCAATCTGCCCAGTGGCATCGATTGTCGGGCCATCATTGAGCGGGCCATACCCATATCCGAATACTAGGATAAGGAATTAGACTGCTGGCTGCCTAACCCTGGGATAAACATCACAGCAAAGCAATCTCGGATGAATTCACTGCATATGATGCATCGGTCTAACTGGCTGATAAACAAGGATTGAGCTACACTCCCGCTCCCTTTTTTTGGGGTTCAGATGAACCTCGTTGATGCAAAGAGCAAGAGTGTAAATGTGAAATCTTTGGGCTTTAAGCGTTCCATCATCCTGTCGGTTGTATTGTTGGTAACCCTGAGTCTGGTGGCCGCCAACTGGCTCTCCTACCTCAACTTGAAAGCAAGCGTAATTGACAGTGTCAATAAGCAATCCATGGCCACGGTTCACTATGAAGCCCTGAATATTGAGACCTGGTTTGCCAGTAAAAGGGACACCATCTCTGCCATGGCAAAACACTATCAAGCGGGGCATAGCCCCGAGCAGTACGTTTCTGATGTTCACAAGATGCGCAGCGCCAGCGGTATAGATCAGGTGGTGATCGGGCTGGAAGATGGCCGGGCGTTTTCCACCATCCAGGGAGGGTTCTGGAGCGAGGGAATCGCCAATACAGCCTCATATGACCCTCGCCAGCGGGCTTGGTATTCGCAGGCTAGGGCGTCCGGCGTCCTGGACATTACCGACCCCTATGTGGGTGCTACCAGTGGTAAGCTCCTGGTCGGTGTGGTGAAGAGTGTGGCCGATGGCGTGATTCTGGGTGATATTGAGCTGAGTGTTCTTCAGAGAACCGTGAAAAGAGTTGATTTCCCCGGAGCCGTTACTGCCATCATGGATGAGCATGGCAAGGCATTGGCATCCAACTCGCCAATGCTGACTGAGGGCACCTATTTCCGTGATGTGGGGATGGGTGCGGTGCATGAGGCCATGTTAGCCAAAGAGGAAAACAGCACCGCTTATACCCTTGATGGCGTAGAGAAACTGGCTTTTACCAAATCGATCTCACTGGTTAATGGCAAGAGGTGGTATCTGTTTGTTGGCGTGAATAAGTCGGTGGCTTACGCGTCACTGGACAAGGCGCTGTGGGATGCGCTGATCCTCTCTGCAGTCTTGCTGGCCATTGGTGTTGGCCTGGCTGTGGCCGTTCTCCATGTGCTGTTTCGGCCGATTCTCTCTCTGAACGAGATGGTCACCGATCTGGCCCAGGGCAATGGCGATCTGACTCGCAGGCTGCCAATCACCGGCAACGACAACCTGGCGCAAATCGCCGATGGCATTAATCGCTTCATCGGTAATCTGCAAACCATGATGCTGGAGGTGTCCGCAGCCTCGGATCACATCAGCCGCTCGGTTGAGTTGGTGCAAGCCCAGGCGGAGTCCAACAACGGGGTGCTCAAAACACATACCACAGAGACCGAGCAGATTGTGGCGGCCATTGAGGAGATGAGTGCCACCGCCAACGATGTGGCTCGTAATGCCGCCGAGGCATCGCGTTTCACCACCGAAACCAATGCTAAGGTTCACGACTCCAAGGCGATCGTTACCTCAGCCACCGAAACCGTCTCTCGGTTGGTCAGCGATGTGGACACCACTTCCGACAATATTACCAGCATCGGTAAGGACACCGACGACATTACCTCGGTGCTGAAGGTCATAGGGGAGATCGCTGACCAGACAAATCTGCTCGCCCTCAATGCCGCCATTGAGGCGGCTCGTGCCGGAGAGCAGGGCCGTGGCTTTGCGGTGGTGGCCGACGAAGTGCGCGCCCTGGCCGCCCGGACTCAAAGCAGTACCGCAGAGATTGAAGGTACCCTTGGTAAGTTACAACAAGGCACAGGGGCCGCCATCGAGGCGATGGGCGTGACCAAGAGCAGCTGTGAACAGACCGCTGCAGGCGCCAATGAGGTGTCCAGTGATCTGGATGACATCGTCCAATCGGTGGCTAAGATCAATGATCTCAATACCCATATTGCTACCGCTGCCGAAGAACAGAGCTCGGTGGCGACGGAGATCAGCCGAAACATCTCCACCATTCGGGAGATCGTGGGAGAGCTGTCTGCCAACGGTCATGCAACGGAGGCTGAGACCACCAATTTGTCAGCGGCTAACAGCCAGTTGAAGTCCATCGTCGGTCAATTCAAACTGCGCTAAATCCACTTTCCCGGAGTCAACAGGGCCGCTTGTGCGGCCCTTTTTTATGGGTTCAAGAGGCCGATGCCCCCTGGGATGCCGGATTTGTTCTGGAATACCCAATCTTTGGGGGCCACCGAGATCAAGGAGCCGTATCTAATTGGTGACAACAGGTTAAGGTGTTGTTTTAATTGATACCCACAAGCTGGCTTGCCAGCCTTTATTCGAACAGCAAGGAAGATGATGATGAAAAAACTGGGTTTGTCCGTAATCGCCGCAGCGGTGATCGCAGGAGGGGTCTACATCAATCAGACCCAAACCAGTGGCACAGGCATGCTGGAGCAGGTTCCTGCCGACACGGTTTTTTTCGCGGCACAGGTGACGCCCTTTCCATTGCGGGCCCAGCTGGAGCAGTACTCGGCTCCGGTGATGAGTGAGCAGGAGCTGGCGATGATGAAGCAGGAGCTGGAGGAGATGACTCAACCTTCAGCCCGTTTCCTGATGACCTGGTTTATCCATTATGCAGAGGCTTTGACCAGTCCGGACCGGTTCATCGAGGATTACGGCCTGGCGGATGAGGTGACGGGTTATACCTATTCGCTGGGAATGATCCCCGTGCTGAAGTCCAGCCTGGCCCATCCCGACAAGCTGTTTGCCACCCTGGATCGTTTTGAGCAGCAAAGTGGCCAGACCCATGAGATGCGTACCCTAGGTGAGCAACAGGCTCGGGTCTATCCTCTGGATCTGGATGATACCGGCGAGGTGATCGAGCTGTGGGTGGCTTACCATCAGGGCGAGGCGACTCTGACCCTGGGCGCCCCTTTTCTCGGGGAGGAGCAGATCAAACAGGCCCTGGGCGTGACCCTGCCAGCCAACTCCCTGGCGGACAGTGGCGAGGTGGCCCAACTCAAGACGCGCAATAGCTTCTCCAGTGACAACCTGGGCTTCATCAACCATAAGCAACTGGTGACCGGACTGTTCAGCCAGGATGGTAATGAGTTTGCTCGTCAGATGACCAAGCTTATCGACAACCCCTCGGAGGTGGTGTCATTCCGCAACCCGGAATGTCTGAGTGAGTGGTCGGCCATTGCCGAGAATTGGCCCCGTACCTCCTTTGAAAATGACTATCGTCTGGAGAGCGGCAAACTGGTTGTGGAAGGGCAGATGGTGGTCGAATCCTACAATGGCGTGATTGTCGATGCTCTGACAAAGATGCGGGGTTTCCTGCCTGATCTCGGCAAAGGCATCGAAGGCCCGTTGCTCAGCGCGGCCCTGGGCATCAACGCGGATAACCTGCAGTCGAGCCTGACGACCATCCGCAATCAGTGGCTGGAGCAGGAGTACCAGTGTCAGGCCCTGGGCGAGATCCAGGACGAGCTGAAGATGATGCCGCCGGAAACTCTGGGCCTGTTTGCCGGATTCACCGATGGGGTGCAGGGCATGAGCCTGAGCATCTTTGACTACGCCCTGGATCAGCAGGGACTCAGCAGCGAGATGATTAAGCGTGTGGATATGCTGATGAGCTTCTCCGCTAAGGACCCTGGCAAGATTGTCGCTACCGGTGCGGCCGCTTTCCCTCCTTTGGCCGAAATCAAGGTTGCGCCGGGAGAGAAGAAGCAGATGGACCAGGTGATGGGGCAGCCATTGCCTCAGACCATGACCGTCGAACAGGCAGGTGAGCACCTGTTGATCTACTCCGGCGCTAAATCAGAAGCCGCGGCCCAAAAGCTGGGCACTCAGCCAGCGAATCCCAACGGCCTGTTCTCCATGGTGTTGGACTACCGGCGCGCCCTTGAGCCCATGATGCAGCTACTCAGTGCCATTGAGCCAGAAGCGGCCGCAGAACTGGCGACCTACAGCGACATGGATGCGCGCCTGATGATGGAGATGGATGTGGACAGCCGTGGGCTGGTGCTGAGTTACGATCAGAAACCGACACAGCGTTAGTTCCAGCCTCAGGCTCTGTGGCCTGATGTCTATAAAGTCGACATCAGGCCATAAATTTTTCCACTTTTCTGTCGAAAAACCATAGGTAAGATCGGGGGAACTGATGGCCACAGCCCACTGTGGTCTCTCCTTCGGAAAATGTGGAGCCAATGATGACCAGTAAACAATTTCTCACCTTTCACAGCACTGTCTACGGCTTCTTTGCCCTGGCGCTACTGCTGATTCCCCTCCAGCTTTGGCCGCTGTATGGGCTGGAGATCGCCGACGGCGATGCCCTGTTTCTGTCGCAACACAACAGCATCTTTCTTGGCGGCCTCGCGGCGTTGACCTGGTTGTTGCGGGATCTGACCCAGCCCGACACCCTTAAGCGGGTGCTGACCGGTATCTTGATCACCAACCTGTTCGGAGTCGCCATCACCCTGTATGCCTGTGTCTTGGGTGTGTTTTCCGGTTTCGGTTGGAGCGATCCCGCATTTTTCACCTTACTGGCTTTGATGAGCCTAACGCAGTTAAAGAGGCTGGATTAGCCCCGTCACCTACCTGGTGGTTTGTCGTTGAAGGTTTTTGGGGTATATAGGGGGTTTGGATGTCGGTATCGGACCCTTTCATGCGCCATAATCTCAACCAGCTCAGGGTGCTTAGTGCGCTGCTTCATACCCCTAATCTGACCCGGGTGGGAGAGGCGTTGCACATGACCCAGTCGGCGGTCAGCAAGACCCTGGCCCAGCTTCGCGACGACTTTCAGGACCCCTTGCTGATTCGTGATGGCCAGCGTTATCTGCTGACCCCAAGGGCTGACGAACTGAAGCAGGTTCTTCCCGAGATGATGAAGCAGCTGGAGGGGCTCTATCAGCCACCCGCATTCGACCCAGCCCAGTGTCAGCGCACTTTTGTGTTTGCCTCCTCCGATTACGTTGCCCAGTTCATCTACCCCCTGATTGCCGCCGAGGTGGCTCGTCAGGCCCCCGGTGTGACCTTGAAGTACCGGTTGTGGCAGCGAGAACAGGTGCATCAGCTGGCGGACCTGCCCATTGACCTGGTCTCTACCATTCTGGAGGAGGATGAAGTGCCCGAGAGCCTGTGCCATTGGCCCGGCGGGGAAGATGGGCTGGCGGTGGTATTGCGCCAGGATCACCCTCTGGCGACAGGGGAACTCAACCTCCACAGCTACCTGGCCAGTCGCCACCTGTTGGTGAGCGGGGGAGGGGATAAGGACACCCCGGTGGACCGCCATCTGGCAACCCTGGGCCATCGGCGGCAGATCTGGGCTGAAGTGCCCTTCTTTCAGGCGGCGGTGGGCATTCTGTGTCACTCAGACGCCCTGTTGACCACCCCGCTTCACATCGGGGTTCAGCTTGCCGAAAACGCCCCTCTGACCATTCGCCGCCTGCCCTTCATCCTGGCCAAGCAGGGCTACCGCATGTTGTGGCACCACAGGCTTGATCATGATCCGGCACATCGCTGGTTTCGAGAGCTTGCCCAGCCGCTGCTCGAAGGGCATCTGCGCAGCTATGTGGCCAAAGGGCATGAGCATTTGGAATGACTGTGATGACTAGATATCTCTTTGTGGCATCTTCCCGGGGGATTATGCTGGAGACATTGAAGTACAGATAGGAAAGAGCAATGAGTTTTACCACCTGGCTGCCCTTGGCCACCATCTGCATACTGGGCGCCATCAGCCCCGGGCCAAGCCTGGCCCTGGTGATCAACAACACCGTGCAAAGGGGCACGGCGACAGGCCTGAATACCGCCATTGGTCATGGCCTGGGTGTGGCCCTGTATGCGCTGATCACCGCCATGGGGCTGGGGCTGATGATCAGCCAGACGCCCTGGTTGTTTCAGGGGCTGCAGTATGCCGGCGCCGCCTTCCTGCTCTATATGGCGTTTAACATCCTGAGGGCCAAGCCTGCTGCTGACACCGATGAGCCCAAGCCCCATAAAAGCCGGTTTGTTGGCTTTGGCGGTGGTTTTATGGTGGCCTTCCTCAACCCCAAGCTGGCGATCTTCTTCCTGGCCCTGTTCAGCCAGTTTGTTCGCGAAGACCTGACTATTGGGAATCAGCTGGTGATGATGGCCACCGCCGGCGGCATCGATGCCCTGTGGTATGCCGCCGTCGCCTTGGGGATCGGCCGCACTGGCCTGCTGGGTTGGCTTAAATCCAACGCCCTTTGGGTGGATCTGGCCAGCGCCCTGATTTTCATCGCCCTGGCCACAGCCGTGGTGCTGCGAAGCTGAAGATTTTTTCGATTAAAGTGAACAAGATTATCAGTGTGATCCAGATAACAGATGTGATTGAGCTCACTTGAGTCACCCATCACAGGGCGTAAGCTGGTGTCAACCGTTGTTGAGCTAAGGAGTGATGTTGATGGACACTAACCTGAAATTCGCGCTGGGCGCCGTTGTCGGCTCTCTGGGCATGATCGTGGTGCTGGCTTCCTTTATCTTCTAAGGAAGGCCAAAGCCGAACAAAGCCGCCTCTAGGGCGGCTTTGTTGTGTCTGGCGTAGGACTCAGTTGTATTGAATGCTATCGCCGGAGAGACGAATAATTTTGTCGGCAATCAGCTGCTGGAACTGGTTCTGAATGGCGACATCGTTCCCCTGAATCTTCATATGGGCGGCAATATGGTTCTTCAGAGTAGCTATGGTTTTCGGCCGCTTGTTCTTGGGGATTGAGATCAGCAGTTGCAGCATCTTGTCTGGATTAAGCGGGGCAGTGCTTACGCGGACCTGGTTGCATTGGCGTCCATTGCTGCGGATATGGACAACCAGAGGGGTAAAGCCGTTGTCATTACTGATCACGTCAAAGGCGATATCCGGTGACTCCAGTGCATCAAACTTGCCCAGATAATAGCTCAGGTGAAAATCCAGATTATTGGATTGAATCTCTTGTACCTGGACAAGCGTCAGTTCTATGGGGGAGTGATACCGCTGGGTACCCAGGTCCACTTTGGGCTGTTTGGCGCCAACAAGCAGCACCACCTTGTCGTAGGCGCCGAGATCAACTTTATCCAGGCTGCCGATATTCTCATAATCGATGAATGCCCACTTCATGCTCACCTCCCTGTGGCCCATAGTCTCTAGCCAGTAAGCATGGTACAAAGCTGGTAATTCAACAAAGTCCGCCTGATCGGCAAGGCTATTGAATTCCTTTCAGCCTATTGCGTCCTAAGGTTTGATTGGAATGGCTCAGTCAGAGCGATTAATGACAAAAAAGCCCCTGAGAGTGGCTCCCAGGGGCTGTTATTCAGGGCAGGATGATGTGGGGCACGAAGCGGGAGAGGTCCTGGGTGATCAGGCTCGAATCCTCCCGAACCGAGATGCCGGCGGCTTCATCTCCCACCAGCCAGGAGCCGATCAGGGCGTAGTCTTCGCCAAAGCGGGCGAGGGGATGGAACGCCTGGTAGATGACCCCCTCCTCACCATAAGGCCCGTCACTGTCTGCCACCGCCTGGCCTCCCTCGAGAATGCGCACATTGGCCCCCTCTCGGGAGTAGATGGGTTTCTCCACCAACTTGCTCTCACCGGCCAGGTGCAGCTCATCTGCGAAGTAGGCGGGCAGCAGGTTGGGGTGGTTGGGGAACAGCTTCCACAGCATCGGCAGCAGCGCCTTGTTGGAGAGCACCGATTTCCAGCTGGGCTCCAGCCAGCGGGTCTGACTCTTGTCCAGGTGCTGGCCGAACTCTTCTCTGAGCATAAACTCCCATGGGTAGAGCTTGAAGGCGGCATGCATGGGGCGATCCTGACCATCCACGAAGCCGCCCTGGGGAGTCAGGCCGATCTCCTCGATAAAGGTGAAGCAGGCGTTAAAACCCGCCTCTTCGGCGCAGTCCTGCAGGTACTGCACTGTGCCTCTGTCCTCGTCTGTGTCCTGACAGCAGGCGAAGTGCAGCGGCACCGGCGGCCAGCTCTTCTTTAGCTGGGCGAAGCGCTCAATCAACTTATCCTGGATGCTGTTGTACTGGTCACTGCCGATGGGCAGGGTGCCATCCTTGAGGCGGTCCTCCAGCCACAGCCACTGGAAAAAGGCGGACTCATACAGGCTGGTGGGGGTGTCGGCGTTGTTCTCCAGCATCTTGGCCGGACCGGTGCCGTCGTAGGCCAGATCCATACGGGCATAGAGAGAGGGATCCTTCAGGCGCCAGGAGCGAGCGATCATCTCCCAGTGCTCCCTGGGAATGGCGAATCTGGTCAGCAGCTCCTCGCTGGCCATCACCTTGTCCACCACCTCCAGGCACATCTGGTTGAGCTCTGTGGTCGGGTCTTCCAGATCCCGCTCTATCTGCTCCAGGGTAAAGGCGTAGTAGCGACTTTCATCCCAGTAGGGTTCGCCATACATGGTATGAAAATTAAAGCCATAGCTTTGGGCCTGGCTCTGCCAGTGGGCCCTGGGGGTTATGAGTTCACGACGCATCAGCCGCCCCAGCCCCTTGAACTGCTTTTGGTGCTGCGGGCCTGGGTGGATTTTACCCGGGCAATCTTGCCAAAGCCGCCGCGCTGAGTCACCGTGGTGGCCTTCTTGGGGGTGAAGTTGTTGGGGGAGGTGCGCACCACCCGGTCGTTGGCCCGGCCTACGGTGTCTCCGGCGCCGGTCACCAGCTTGCCGTACATGGGCGAACGGGCGTTCTTGGAGCTGTAGAGCGGGGCTGAGCGGTATTTGCGGGAGGATCCACTCAGCATGCTGCCCATCATGTAGCCGTACATCATTGGCATAAACCAGCCACCACCGCCGCTGCTTTCGGCGTACTGGTCGCCGTCGGCCAGGGAGCCGGCAAACTCGCCGCCACCCATGCATTGATCGGCGCCGAACTCCAGCTCGCAGTCGTCCAGAGAGTTGAAGCGAGGGGCGGTTTCCTCGGCCAGGGCCATGGCTTCACCGAAGACATCCCGGCACAGCTGCTCCTGATCCGGGTTGACCAGGATGCACTCCTCCGCAGTTTTGTAGACCTGGGCAGTTTCCTGCTTGGGGGCAGGGCTGCAGCCGGACAGCATCAGGGAGACACTGACCGCGGCGGCCGTCGGTGCCGTGGCCTGTTTCTTAAATCTTGGGGAGAGGACAGAACGACTTCGTTTCACAATCTGCTCCTAGTAGCTCATGCAGGCCGCATTGAGAAGGCCTACACAGATGTTAATGGCAGCCAGCACGATGGCGGCGGCGATGTTGTTTTGCTCGATCTTTTCCACCAGGCCGGGAAGGATCACCAGCCTTACTACGGTGAAGGCCAGCAGTTGGGCCACCAGGGCAACGCCAGCCCAGAGGACGTAATCCACCAGGGAGACTGAGTTGGCCGCCGCAGCAGCCAGGGCCAGGGTAAAGCCAATCAGGGCACCACCAATGCCGATACCCGCCGCCTGGTTCTGTTCCTGTTTCACCAAGCCCCACTCATCATAGGGAGTCAGAGCAGAGTAGATCACCTTGAACAGGGCGATCAGGCCCAGGCCGATCACCAGGTAGGTAAAGAAGGGGCCAATTCCGGCCAGAGAGTCAGTCAGCATATCCATATGTGTATCCAGTTGGTCGAAACGATTATTGTAAACAAAAGGTTGGGGTGGGCGCTAACCCCGGGTAACCCCGTGGCTCAGGACATGAGCGCCATCAAAATAATCCCCGATTCTGCGGCTCTTCAAAAGGTACCAGCCAAACCAGAAACTGGCTAACAGGGGCAGGCTTTGATAAAGACCGATCTCCCCCCGAAGGTGCAGGACCCCGGAAAGTTGCAGGGCCAGGTCAACCAGCCAGTTGGCCAGCAGCAACCAGCGGCCATAACGCCAGAGTGTTGCCAGGGCAGGGCGTTCGTCGCTCTTGAACCGGCCGCAGACCATCAGAACCACCACAGGTAATCCCGAGGCCAGACCAAGGTAAAAGTGGTGGGTATCAGGGTAAAACAGCGCCAGAATATCCGATCCCGTCGTCCGGCTGGCGGCGGCGATGGCGAGGAGCAGCCAGGTACGGGCGAAGAATGCCAACAAAAGATAGAGCCATACCGGTGCCTTGAGGCTGCCGTGTTGGTCGTATGCGTGTATTGGGTAATTCAATGGGGTATCTCTTTGCTGGCTCTTGAATAAGGAGTGGGGGCGCTAGTAAGGTTTTTCAATAGTAAGAATATAAGTGAATGGAATATGAACAAGGGATGACAACGGACTATGATTGGTTCGACCTGTTTGGCAAGGATGCACTATGAAACCCAGATTCGAAGGGGGCAGCACTCTGTTGGTGCGGATCCCTCCCCACGAATTCCCCCAGACCCTGAGCTTCTATCGGGATATCCTCCAGCTCGAGGAGGACGTCAGTTTCAGCAAGCCCTCTCTTGGTGCCCATGCATTCTGCTTTGGTGCTTTGCGCTTGGTCCTGTGTGAAGTGGATTGCATCAGCCGTACAGAGATATGGTTGCACCTGGCCACCGCAGATGAGGCCGATGCCGCTTTCTACCTGGCTCAGCATGGTGTGGTACGCCGGGACGAGATTGCGCCTTTGCCCGAAGGGGACAAGGGGTTCTGGATAAGCGCTCCGGGTGGCCTGATTCACCTGGTCAGCAACCTGGGCCATCCTTTAAGCTGACCGGGCATAAAAAAGCCGGACACTGTCCGGCTTTGCTGTTATTCGTCTGGGTAGATCTTCTCTTTAAACTCGCACAGATCTTCGATGATGCAGCTTCCGCACCTGGGTTTTCGTGCCAGGCAGGTGTAGCGTCCGTGCAGAATCAGCCAGTGATGCACGTCCACCTTGAACTCGGCAGGCACCACCTTCAGCAGCTTCTGTTCCACCTGGTCCACATTTTTACCCATGGCAAACTTGGTGCGGTTGGACACCCGGTAGATGTGGGTGTCTACGGCGATGGTGGGCCAGCCAAAGGCGGTGTTCAGCACAACGTTGGCCGTTTTGCGACCCACCCCGGGCAGTGCTTCCAGTGCCCCCCTGTCTTCGGGGACTTCACCGCCGTGCTTATCCACCAGGATCTGCGCCGCCTTGATGACGTTCTCCGCCTTGGTGTTATACAGGCCTATGGTTTTGATGTACTCCTTCACACCCTCAGCCCCCAGATCCAGCATCGCCTGGGGCGTGTTGGCGGCGGGGAAGAGGTTGCGGGTGGCCTTGTTGACGCTCACATCGGTAGCCTGGGCGGACAGAGCCACCGCCACCAGCAACTCATAAGGATTCGAGAACTCCAGTTCCGTGGTGGGGTGAGGATTGTTGTCCCTGAGCCGGGTCAGGATCTCCAGCCGTTTCTCTTTATTCATTATGTGTTTGCGTTCCCTGTTCAGAGCCTGTTCTTTTTCTCCGGATCAATTGGTGACCCGGGCACGCTCAATCTTAACGGCTTCCTTTTTCTGGGCAAAGGCCGATTCGACCTTGTCATTCAGGGCGTTTTTAGCTGCGATGAGCAGACCCATGGCGATAAAGGCGCCAGGTGGCAGCAGCGCCAGCAGGAAGGGACTTTGCACCTGCCACAGTTCAATGCGAAGTGCGGTGGCCCAGTCCCCCAGCAACAGCTCGGCGCCATCGAACAGGGTGCCCTGACCCAGGAGTTCACGCACCCCGCCCAGCAGGCACAGCACCAGCAGGAAGCCCAGGGACATCATCAGGCCATCGAAGGCGGCGTGAGCCACCGAGTTCTTGGAAGCGAAGGCTTCTGCACGGCCGATGATGACGCAGTTGGTCACAATCAGAGGCAGGAAGATCCCCAAAGACAGGTAGAGGCCATAGGCATAGGCGTTTACCAGCAACTGCACACAGGTCACCAGGGCAGCGATGATCATCACGTAGATGGGGATGCGCACCTCATCGGGAATCCCTTTGCGCAAACCGGCCACCAGCATGTTGGATGCGATCAGCACCACCATGGTGGCCAGTCCCAGGCCCAGGGCATTGGTCAGGGTGTTGCTCACCGCCAACAGGGGACAGAGTCCCAGCAATTGCACCAGGCCCGGGTTGTTCTTCCACAAGCCTTGCCAGGCGATCTCTTTGAGTTGACTCATCGTTTCTCTCCACACTGGGGGGCAGAGGGGATCTCTTCTTTAAAACGGCGCACGTAATTCAGGGTGTTACGAACCGCCTTGGTGTAGGCGCGAGGGGTAATGGTGGCCCCGGTAAACTGGTCAAACTCGCCCCCATCCTTCTTGACGCTGATGCGCTTGTCCTTCTCATCTTTTAGACGATAACCGACGAAACTCAGCACCCAGTCTGACTTGCGCAGCTCAATGCCATCGCCCAGGCCGGGGGTTTCCTTATGGCTGAGGGTGCGGACCCCCAGCAGGTTCTCGTTCCAGTCGATGCCCACGATCAGGTGGATATCGCCGTTGTAGCCGTCGGGAGCCGTGGTCTCCAGGGCCAGGCCGACAGGGCGGCCCTCCTTGAGAGCCACGAAGGCGCGCTGAGGCTCTTCACTGCCCAGGTACTGATGACTGGTGATCAGGTGGCAGCTTTGATGCAGGGGGATGTCATACTCCTCTGCGGGCAGAATCTGGTGCAGGGTTTTCAGCAGTTGCTTCTGCTGCTGCTCGTATATCCGGTCTTCGGTGAGCTGATGCGTCACCGCCACCAGGGCAGTAGCCGCCATGCCAAACAGCGCCAGCACCAGACCATTACGTTTCATGGAGTTCAGCATTACAGGCTCCCGTGTCCGTAGGTGCGTGGGCGGGTGTAGTGGTCAATCATCGGGGCGCACATGTTGGCCAGCAGCACAGCGAAAGCGAAAGCGTCGGGGTAACCACCAAAGCTGCGGATTACGAACACCAGCACACCTATGATGGCACCGAAGATCAGCCGGCCCTTGGGGCTGGTGGCGGCGGTGACCGGGTCGGTCGCAATGAAGAAGGCACCAAACATGGTAGCGCCGGAGAGCCAGTGGAACATCAGTCCGCCGGTGCCATCGGGGTGCAACATGGTGCCGAAAATGGCACTGATGCCCAGGGCGATCAGCACAGCAACCGGGATGTGCCAGCGAATCAGCTTCTGCTGGAGCATGATCAGGCCACCCAGGAGGAATGCGGCGTTCACCCAGACCCAACCTACGCCGAGATTATCGACGAAGATCGGCTTGGAGAAGCTCTCTCCGGCGGTCAGACCCAGGGTCAGATCGGTCTTGAGCGTGTCCAGTGGCGTGGCCATGGTGACACCATCCACACCGACCGCCAACTGGCTGATGGTCAGTTCCAGGCTGTTGCTGCCCAGGAAGATCATCTGCAGGGTGTCACCGAAACTCAGCACATTGGCGGCCAGGTCCTGAGGCGGCATCCAGGCGGTCATCTGCACAGGGAAGGAGATCAGCAGGGCCACATAGGCCACCATGGCGGGGTTGAACAGGTTTTGCCCAAGTCCGCCGTAAAGCTGTTTGGCCACGGCAATGGCAAACAGGCTGCCCAGTACCACAATCCACCAGGGAGCCAGAGAGGGCATACAGATCCCCAGCAGCAAACCAGTCAGCACCGCAGTGTAGTCGCCAATGGCGTTCATCACAGGGCGGCCGCGAGCCACCATGAACAGCGCTTCCACCAGCACCGCAACGGTAATGGCCAGAGCAATCTGTATCAGGTTGCCCCAACCGAAAAAGTACCACTGGGCAGCGATGCCGGGCAGGGTGCACAGTGCCACTCTCTGCATCACCTGGTGAGTCTTGGTATGCACTGTGGCATGGGGGGAGGAGGCGATCTTAAAAGCCATCGTTTACTGCTCGTCCGTTCTAGGGGCAGCATCTTGCTGCGCATGTTCTTTGGCTGCGGCCTGTTTGGCCTTCGCTTTGGCAATGGCCCGGGCTACTGCGGCCTTTCTGGCATCGTCGGTGTTGGCTCCGGAGCCCTGTGGCTGGGGCTCAGCCTGCTCGTCCTGAGCTTGCTGCTCAGCGGCCTTTTTGGCTTTGGCCTTGGTGATGGCAGCGGCCACGGCTGCTTTACGTTTGTCCTCGGCAGAGGCGGGCTCGCTGTGCTCACTCTGCTCAGCGGCCTGCTTGGCTTTGGCCTTGGCGATGGCGGCGGCCACGGCGGCCTTGCGCTTGCCCTCGGCAGAGGCGGGCTCGCTGTGCTCACTCTGCTCGGCGGCCTGCTTGGCTTTAGCCTTGGCAATGGCGGCGGCCACGGCGGCCTTGCGCTTGTCCTCGGCAGGGGCAGGCTCGGCTTGCTCCCGCTGAGCCGCGGCCTGTTTGGCTTTAGCCTTGGCGATGGCGGCGGCCACGGCGGCCTTGCGCTTGTCCTCGGCAGGGGCAGGCTCGGCTTGCTCCTCTTGAGCCGCGGCCTGCTTGGCTTTAGCCTTGGCAATTGCGGCGGCCACGGCGGCCTGGCGCTTGTCCTCGGCAGGGGCAGGCTCGGCCTGCTCCCCCTGAGCCGCGGCCTGCTTGGCTTTGGCCTTGGCGATGGCGGCGGCCACGGCGGCCTGGCGCTTGTCCTCTGCTGGCGCTGATGAAGGCTCTGCAGTTTGAGCCGCGGCCTGTTTGGCTTTGGCCCTGGCAACGGCGGCGGCAACAGCGGCTTTCTTCGGGTCCTCGGCCTGAGGTGCCTGGGCGTCGCGTTTGGCCTTTGCTCTGGCGACTGCCGCGGCGACGGCGTCCTGGCGGGAATCGGGTGAGGCTGCTGTCTCGCCAGTTTCCGCTTTCTGAGCCTTGGCGGCTCGGGCCTGGGCTTTTCGTTGGGCGCGCAGTGCTGCCATATCCTGGTCGCCTTTTTCCTGCTCTTCTATGGCGTCAGGCTTGGCTTTTTTGATACGTGCCAGTGCGGCCTGGACCGCATCACTTTCTGGAGCCGGCGCGGACCCCCTGCGACGGGCGGAAGCAGCCTTGTGGCGATTCTCACGCTCCTGTTTCTCTGCCTCAAGACGGGCTTGTCGGGCTTCGAAACGGATCTTGGCGGCTTCTGCTTTCTGCTGTTTCTGCTCTTCGTGACGGATGGCAGCCTTGGCTACGCGGTAGTATTGCACCAGCGGAATGTCAGACGGGCAGACGTAAGCGCAGGCGCCGCATTCAATGCAGTCACGCAGGTTCAGCGCCTGAGCCTTATCCAGCTCATTGGCACGCGCGTGCCAGTACAGCTGTTGTGGTAGAAGTTGCGCCGGGCAGGCTTTGGCACACTCACCACAACGGATACAGGCCAGCTCTCTGGCATTGCCCGGCAGCTCTTTTCGGCTTGGTACCAGAATGCAGTTGGTGGACTTGATCACCGGAGCCTTGAGGCTTGGTAGGGTAAAGCCCATCATAGGGCCTCCCATGATCGCTTTCTGGCCAAACAGCTGAGGCTTAAACCTGGTTTGCTCCAGTAGCCAGTCGATGGGAGTACCCAGACGAACCCAGTAGTTACCCGGTTGCTTGCTGCGCTCGCCGGTAACGGTCACCACCCGCTCAATCAGGGGTTCGCCATTGAAGATGGCGCGCTTGATGGCGAACACCGAACCGACGTTCTGCATCACCATACCCATCTCGGCAGGGATGGTGCCACTGGGCACCTCGCGACCGGTGAGCACCTGAATTAGCTGTTTTTCACTGCCAGAGGGATACTTGGTGGGGATTACCCGCACCAGCAGTCGCTCCGGGTCGAATTGACTGTTTTTGATCGCCTGCTCGATGGCAGCAATGGCTTGAGGTTTGTTGTCCTCGATGCCAAACAGGATGCGTTTTGGACTCAGAACCTTGTCCAGAATCCGCAGTCCTTGAACAATCTCGGCGGCAAATTCGCGCATCAGAGTGTCATCGGCGGTGATGTAGGGCTCGCACTCTGCGGCGTTGATCAGCAGCACTTCAATGGGGTTACGGGGAGCCAGTTTGATGTGGCTGGGGAAGGTGGCGCCGCCCAATCCGGCAATGCCGGCCTGACGGATCTTCTCCAGGATCGCTTCCTGACTCAGTTCATCCAGGGACTTGATTGGGTGGCGTTCAAACCATTCATCTTGACCATCGGCACGCAGAGTGACGGTCAGTTCCTTCAGGCCGGAGGGGTGAGCAGCATCCCACTCCCCGATGGCCTCGATGATGCCTGAGGTGGGGGCGTGTACGGGCAGGCTCATGGGGCCTTCTGCCTGTGTCAGGGGCTGGCCACGCTTGACCGCATCGCCCTCTTTAACCAACAGGTTGCCCGGTTGGCCAATGTGCTGGCTGACCGGAATGTGGAACAGCTCCGGCAGGGGCAGCAGGTCGATGGGCGTCTGGTTGGACTGCTCCTTGTTCTCCGGCGGGTGGATGCCACCGGGGAAACTCCAGAGTTTGCCGCTGTCGATCTCTTCAATCAGGGTCTGAATCATTCTTTACTCACTCCACCTCGGTGACCGCGATGCGGTTCAGATCCCAGTTCCAGTTCTGTTTGGTGGTCTTCACTGGAATCATGTCGATGCAGTCGACGGGGCAGGGGGCTACGCACAGGTCGCAGCCGGTACAATCTTTGGCAATGACGGTGTGCATCTGCTTGCCGGTGCCGACGATGGCGTCCACCGGGCAGGCCTGAATGCACTTGGTGCAGCCAATGCACTCCTCTTCGCGAATATAGGCTACCCGCTCAACCTGTTCTCCGCCTTCCAGAGGTTCGGGGTCGACACCCATCAGGTCTGCGAGTTTCTGGATGACGGCGTCACCACCCGGAGGGCAGAGGTTGATGGGAGCCTGGCCAGAGGCTATCGCTTCGGCATAGGGGCGACAGCCAGGATAGCCACACTGGCCGCATTGAGTTTGCGGCAGCGTGTTGTCAATCTGTTCCACCACGGGATCCGATTCCACTTTAAAGCGGATGGCGGCATACCCGAGGGCCACACCAAACACCAGGGCTAGCCCGGCGAGTACAAAAATGGCGATTAAAATACTGCTCATCGTCTATTTCACCAGCCCGGTAAAGCCCATGAAGGCCAGGGACATCAGACCGGCTGTAATCATTGCAATGGAAGCGCCCTTGAAGGGAGCAGGGACATCGGCGGCGGCCAATCGCTCTCGCATGGCGGAGAACAACACCAACACCACAGAAAAACCTACGGCAGCACCGAAGCCGTAGATCAGTGAGCCAAACAGGTCGTGCTGTTCCTGGACATTCAACAGAGCCACGCCCAGTACCGCACAGTTGGTGGTGATCAGGGGCAGGTAGATACCCAGTACCCGATAGAGCGACGCGCTGGTCTTACGCACCACCATCTCGGTGAACTGAACCACCACGGCGATCACCAGAATAAACGCCAGAGTCCGCAGATACACCAGGTCGAAGGGGATCAGCAGGTACTGGTTGATCAGATAGCTGCACAATGAAGCCAGGGTCAGGACGAAGGTGGTGGCCATGGACATGCCGATGGCGGACTCCACCTTGCCCGATACCCCCATAAAGGGGCACAGACCTAGGAATTTCACCAGAACGAAGTTGTTCACCAAGATGGTGCCAACCAGTAGCAGCAGATACTCTGACATGGAAATGAGGCTCGGATTACATTTAGCCCCCTATTATCGGTAATTGATTGGTCATAAACAACTGAGGAGCAATGGGGTTATTCACAGAAGATCGTCCAATAGCGACCCCGGTGGAAATATTGAGCAGCTTCGCTTCATTTTCAGTAGCTTGCATTGCCCTTTTTCTGGACACTTCGACCAAAAAGGCGCCGGTGAGTTTGGCGAGGCGCACTTGAATGGGGGCGCAGAGAGGGAATGTGACCACGAGGTAAGGGGTTTGCTGTTGGGGAGTGAGCCTGGGTGAGGTGAACTGTTAAGCGGGTCACGTATTTGAGTTTTCACAGAAAAATGATGGTTATGAGTGAACAGTCGTCGAAACAGCGCTCTTTTTCGATTTTCAGTGATTTCTGCCTCCTAGTTATGCGTCCGGGCCGAATGGCTAACATCTTGAGGTGGTAACTGACTATTCTCTGACGTGCAAATGTCATCGGGAATCTCTAAGATGTGCGCGAATTTGGGCCTAAGTTCAAACCTTGTTGTGACTGTGGAGAGGATGTGAAAGGAAGAGTCGCCGAATGTGCACTGGTTTTTGCCATGGTGCTGTGGGCCAGCAGTTTTATTGCCTTGAAGCTGGCGTTTGTGAGTTATGACCCCTGGACGGTGATTGCCGGCCGCATGTGGGTGGCAACCCTTTGTTTCCTGGTGATGTGGAAGCGGGTGATGCGCTTCGAGTATCGCAGTGGTGACTGGAAAGTACTGTTGATTCTGGTGCTGGCCGAACCCTGCCTTTACTTTATACTCGAGGCCATGGCGCTTCAGTACACCAGTGCCGGTCAAGCGGGCATGGTGACCTCTCTTGCTCCGCTGCTCACTGCCGTGGTGGCCTTTATCTTCCTGAAAGAGAGACTCAGTCGTATCGCGGTGTTTGGTCTGAGCATCGCCATTGGCGGGGTGTTGATGCTGGGCACCGACGGGCATGGCTCAGAGGCAGCGCCCAACCCCATGCTGGGTAACGCCCTGGAGTTTGGTGCCATGCTCTGCGCCGCCATCTGCAGCGTCTGCCTTAAGCACCTGAGCAGTCGCTACTCCGCGCTGACGCTGACGGCGTTGATGTCATTCGCTGGCCTGATCTTCTTTACGCCGCTGGCAATGACTCTGGGAAATCCCTGGCACTGGGATGATCAGGGGGTTGCCGCCATCGTTTTCCTCGGGGCCTTTGTGACCCTGGGAGCCTATCTGCTCTATAACTACGCCATTGCTCATATGCCGGTGACCCGAGCGGCCAGTTTCGTCAATCTGATTCCGGTGTTTACCTTGGTGCTGGCTTATCTCATCCTCGATGAGCGCATGACCATGGTGCAACTGGGTGCCTGTGGACTGGTGATGATAGGCGTGGGTGTCAGCCAGATGCGCAGCCGCAAGGGGGCAACTCAGACTGCCGAGCAGCTGGGATAGCGGTGAGTGTGGGAAAAGGGGAAGCCGGTGGTTTCCCTTTTTTACGCGTGAACCTTGGAAGGCGCGTCCGCCATCCACTGCTGCAGTTTCTTTGCGGACATGGGGCGCCCGTACAGGAATCCCTGGAAGATGTGACAGCCCATCTGCTCCAGTTGAACGCGTTGCTGCTCGGTTTCAATCCCTTCGGCGATAACCCCAAGGTGCATGTGTTGGCCAATGGCGATCATCGATTCCAGCAGCGGCTGGCTGGTGCCCCGGGTCAGTTCGTCCACAAATGACTTATCGATCTTGAGTTCGTCCAGAGGCAGATCTTTGAGATAGGCGAGGGAGGAGTAACCGGTACCGAAGTCATCCAGGGAGACCAGGAACCCCGCCTGACGAATCAACTGAAGCTTGCTGATGGTTTCCGGCACATCCTGAAGCAGGGCGGATTCCGTCAGCTCCAGAACAAAGCGGCCGGGGTCGATGGCGGTCTGCTCCAGTTGCTCCATCAACTGCTCAACAAAGTCACTCTGAGCAAATTGCCAGGCAGAGACGTTGATGGAAATCCGCTTTGGGCAACAACCCAGGCTTTGCCACTGAGCTGCTTGCTTGAACGCGGCGGTAAACACCCAGGCGCCCAGCTTAAGAATCAGCCCTGTCTCTTCGGCAATGGGGATAAATATGGCCGGTGAGATGGGACGGCCATCCGCTCTATTCCAACGCAGCAGGGCTTCAACACCCACCAGTTCACCGTTACTGCGAATCTGGGGCTGGAAGTGCAGTTCGAAGCCGTCATTTTCCAGGGCGTCTCGCAGGCCCCTCTCTATCTGAATCCGGTCGTTGATCTTGTCTTGAAGCTCGGAGCGGAACACCACGTACTGATGGCGGCCATTGTTTTTGGCCTGGTACAGGGCGATGTCCGCGAACCTCAGCAGATCCAGTTCCGTGGGCTTGTGGGTAGGCAGCTCATCGGGGTAGAGCACCACACCTATACTGCAACCGGCATTGAGTAGCCTGTCGCCCACTTGCAGTGGCTTGGTCATCAGGGCAATTAACCTGTCCGCCATCTCCCTGGCCTGAGTCTCCTCCTGATCTGGCTCGCAGCAGTGAACCACCACAAATTCGTCGCCACCCATTCGGGCAACAAAGATCGATTCATCCAGGTGTTCTCTGAGCCTGCGCCCCACGCCCCGAATGACTTCGTCGCCAACATCATGGCCCAGGGTGTCATTGATGGTTTTGAAGTGGTCCAGATCCAGCAGATACATGGCGGCACCTTTGCCTTGGGTGCGGCAGTGTTCCAGGTTGTTTCTCAGGTGTTCGTGGAGCAGTGCCCGGTTGGGCAAGCGAGTCAGGTAGTCCTGATAGGCCATCTGTCTCATGTTGGACTCGGCACTCTGCCTTTGCAGCTCGGCGCCGGCTCTGGCGGCAAAGATCTCCAGAATCTCCTGCACCTGATTCACCTGCGTCAAGGGCTTGGTATCCACCACCACCATGATGCCTATGGGCTGATTGTTGGGGTCATGGATGGGCGTGCCTATGTAGGACTCAATGCCGAGGTCCTGGAGAATCAGGTCTTCAGGGAACAGCTGCTGAACATTGCTTTCGTAGACACAGGTTTGACGACCCGCCACATTCTCACAAGGGGTGTCAGCAAGGTCATAGGTGAAGTTCTCAATGATCTGGCCATCGGAACAGATGGAGTAGGTGGTGATCTGGTCCCAACTGCCCCTATTGGTCTGCATCCCGAGAAAGGCCATCTTGGCGTTGAACAGTTTGGCCAGCGTCAATACCAGGTTGTCGAAAAACTGATTGCCATAACTGTCGGCCAGGCCTCGGGCGATCTCTTTAATGGCGGTTTCGGCGTTGTATTCACTGGTCACATCGGTGTGATAGATCACCACACCCAGGGTGGCACCATTATCAGAGCGAAGCGGATAGGCCCTGAACTTCAGCCATCGTGTCCTTTCAGGCACTAGACCTCCATACTCCTGACCCTGTTCCAGTGCCATGGTGGCGAACTCCCGATGTTCCCCTTCCGGGAGATCAGCAAAATAGATTTCCAGATCCAGGTCGCCAAGTTCCAGTAGATTCAGGAGAAAGTCCTGGTCGTCATCGCACAGGTCTCGTTTCCAGTACCGACGGCTCGCCTGGTTGGTTTTGACCACACGGCCATCCAGGTTCAGTACCTGGATGCAGGCGGGGGCCTGGTCCAGCACAATCTCCCATCTGGGGCTCTCTGGCTGCGGTTCCATGTGTGAAGGAAGCGCAGTGCCCCGAGCGCCAACTGTGGGCTGAACCTGCTCCCTGACTATCGCCTGTGACATCATCAGTGCCATCACGAAAAGGCTCAGGCCAGACGCATCCAGCCAGTACAGGAGGGGGGAGTCCAGCAGCCACTCGCCGACGAGAGTCAGAGTCGGGCATGCCAGAGCAATGGCCAACAGCAGCGCCGTCCGGGAGCGCCCGTTTCGGTGCATAACAGAGCAGCGACCCCAGCCCCAGGCGACCAGGGCCAACCCGAGAACCAGGGCGACCAGAGCCGAACTGCCCGGATCGCCTCTGAGCATATAGACGGTTTGCCCCCAAGGGAGTAAGGCTGGTTCATAGGAGACCTGAGAGGCGATGCGCATGGGCAGAGGACCCTGCATATTGGCCAGAAACAATCCTATGCAGGCGATGCCTAAGCCAATGGTCCAGGGGTGAATTCGTTTTTGGCGGCTGTAGTAGGCGATAAACAGAAACAGGCTGATAAAGAGAAAGGGAAGGAGAGCGGTCTGACATTTCATCACTGTGCTGTGAAGAGTCAGATCTGAGCTGGGCATGATGTAGGCGTAACAGAGCTGCTGACCCGCTATGCAAAGAGTCATGACAACAAAGGCCAGCCGCTCCCGCCAGACCAGCACTCGTGAATTTAGAGTGAGGATCTGCCAGGCAATATAGAGGGATACTCCGAACGACCCAATACTCAACAGCTCGGCCAGGGGATGGCTGCTCGTTTCTACCATGGTTCGTGGTCTGCCTTGCGCATTTTCGAATACGATTCCGGCCCAGTGTAACAACAAGACAACATTATCGGTAGGGCAGATTTTGTTATCTGACGCCCCAAGTCAGGGTAAAAACACCAGTGGTAGCAGCTCAGTCATCAGGTGAAGTTCTGACGGAGTGTTGCATTGAGGTTAACGGCTGATTGTTGGTGGGTAGTACCATAGCCGGTTGAACACGCAGAGAATTATGAGGGGGCGGCAGAACACGGGTAATGGCCGGGAGAGGGTATTAGCGCCATACTGACAGTTAAGGAGGAGAAAATGGATGCGTTAACCCACCAACAGAAAGACACTTTATTAACTCTGGCCCGCAACGCTATAGGACGTCGTTTGGGTCTTTCCGAGCGTGAGGTGAAAGGTGGGACGCAGAGCTTGAGTCAGTCGCTGGCATGCTTTGTGACACTGAAGGTAGAAGGGGAACTCCGGGGATGTGTTGGAACTCTGGAACCCCGCTACCCTCTGTGGCAGGGCGTGCAACGCATGGCGGTTGCGGCAGCCTTTGAAGACGGTCGTTTTGCCCCACTGAGCCTCGATGAGTGGTCTCAGGTGAAAGTGAGCATCTCCATATTGACCCCGTCTGAGCCTCTGGCGGTGTCCAGCGAGGCTGAACTATTGCAGAACCTGAGACCAGGAGAGGACGGGTTGACCCTGGATTTCGGACGCAACCACGCGACCTTTCTGCCTGCGGTCTGGGAAACTCTTCCGAAGCCAAAGGCTTTTGTCACCCAACTCAAGCGCAAGGCGGGGTTGGACTCGGAGTTCTGGAGTGACGAAATTCAATGGTTCAGGTATCACTCCATCAGCTTCAGTGAACCCCTCCCTGGATCACTCTAGCGTTTGCGAAATTCTTACGGGAATGCGCTGGCGGCCAAAGTGACCAGGTTTGTCTTGAAAGACACCCGGTATCTTATGATGGCAATCTGGACAGGCCCCCTTGTGAAGGTTCCACTGTTCCAACAGATACCAATTGCGCCCGATAAGCAGCTTGCCGCACTGGGGACACCAGGTGGTGTCTCCGGCTTGGTTGTGGACATTCCCCGTATAGACATAATTCAGGCCCACCTCTAGAGCGATCTTTCTTGCCTGTATCAGGGTGGCTTTTGGGGTCGGGGACTTTTCCAGCATATGGAAGTCTGGATGGAAGGCGGAAAAGTGGATAGGCACATCCGGTCCCAGGTTGTCGGCTATCCACTGGCACATCGCTTCAACCTCTTTCGGAGAGTCATTCTCATCAGGGATGAGGAGGGTGGTCAGCTCCAGCCAAACCTGTGTCTCCTGCTTCAGATAGATCAAGGTATCCAGAACAGGTTGAAGTTCACCATGACACAGTTTTCGATAGAAGCGCTCTGTGAACCCTTTCAGGTCCACGTTGGCGGCATCCATATGCTGGAAAAATGCCTCCCTGGGTCGTTCATCGATATACCCAGCGGTCACAGCAACCGCCTTAACCCCCAACTCGTGACAGGCAATGGCCGTGTCGACGGCGTACTCCATGAAGATCACCGGGTCATTGTAGGTAAAGGCCACGCTGGCACAGTGGTGACTCTTGGCCGTGTGCGCAAGTTGAGAAGGGGAGGCTTCATCTGCCAGGGTATCCCACTGGCGGGATTTGCTGATGTGCCAGTTCTGACAAAATTCGCAGCTCAAGTTGCATCCTGCGGTTCCAAAGGAGAGGACTGAAGTGCCGGGTAGGAAGTGATTAAGCGGTTTCTTCTCGATGGGGTCGATGCAAAATCCACTGGAGCGTCCATAGCTGGTTAGCACTATGGCTCCGCCGCTATTGGCTCTGACATAACAGGCACCGCGCTTGCCTTCGCGCAACTGGCAATGTCTCGGGCAAAGGTCGCACTGAACCCGGCCATCTTCCAGGCGATGCCAGTAGAGGGTAGGGTGTGCTCCATTAAAGGAGGAGTTTGGCTTATCCATAGGGAAACTTCGCCGTTTTGACGTACTCTTAAAAAGTATACCTCTAAGGCTGTGAGGAGGGAGTTATGAATGTACGTCCTGCTGCCGTCTCTGGCAGTTTCTATCCTGCCGATGCAATGGTGTTGGATCAGCAGCTCAACGATCTGGTCCAGCCAACATTTGCTCTTGGTGTCCCCAAGGCGATCATCGCCCCCCATGCCGGTCTGCAGTATTCGGGCGCCGTTGCCGGTCATCTGTACGGTTCAATGGAAGCCGTGGCCTCCAGAATCACCAGGGTTATTTTACTGGGGCCTAGCCACCGGGTTGCCTTCGATGGCTTGGCACTGCCGGAGTCCGATGCCTTTGCCACCCCTCTGGGGGACCTTGAACTCGATGCTGCATGTTGTGAACACCTGGCTGAGATGGAAGGAGTGGAGATTCGACAAGACGCTCATGCTCGGGAGCACTCTTTGGAGCTGCAGCTGCCTTTTATTCAACACTGCTTTAAAAAAGCCAAATTGGTGCCTCTGGTGGTGGGTGATGCGTCCGCATCCTTGGTGGCTAAGGTGTTGAAGCGAGTTTGGGGGGGGGACGAAACCTTGATAGTTGTCAGTTCAGACCTCAGCCATTTCCTCGATTACGATCAGGCCAAGAATAAAGATGGCCTTACATGTCGTCAGATTGAAACCTTGCATGGCGGGCTTCATGGTGATCAGGCTTGTGGTTGTCGTGCGATCAATGGCTTGGTACTTCTGGCTAAAGAGAGAGGTATGCAGATTCGTAGGGTCGAGTACCTGAACTCCGGTGATACCGCAGGTGACAGAGAGCGAGTGGTGGGTTACGGCTCCTTTGCAATCTATGAAGCCTGATGGGGTAATCTGATTCGGGTGCTATTGGTCAGTTTAGCCGGGCGTCGACAGGCGTCCGCTTTCTTAGGGCAGAATAGGTTGATTAGTTTTAAGCCTATGATTCTTAAATTCTGTTTCTAAAAAATCCCTCTTGGCTACTTGCTACTCAAACAGTTGCTGAAACCTAAAATTTTGGCGCGCTTTGGTTGACTCCGGCCGCGGTGGGTTTTATTATGCGCCCCGCTTTCAGGGAACGGCAAACACCGGTAACTGAAAATGAAAATCGGACGCGGGGTGGAGCAGCCTGGTAGCTCGTCGGGCTCATAACCCGAAGGTCGTCGGTTCAAATCCGGCCCCCGCAACCAACTTCTCTCTTAGGAGAAGTCGTCTTGGCGACGAGACACAACAATTCGGACGCGGGGTGGAGCAGCCTGGTAGCTCGTCGGGCTCATAACCCGAAGGTCGTCGGTTCAAATCCGGCCCCCGCAACCAATTTCATAGGAAGTGAGGAGTAGGGTTCTGTCATAACCCTCAGGCCGTCGCAGGACGCCTGCCGGTATAAATCCGGCCCCCGCAACCAACTTCTCTCTTAGGAGAAGTCGTCTTGGCGACGAGGCACAACAAATCGGACGCGGGGTGGAGCAGCCTGGTAGCTCGTCGGGCTCATAACCCGAAGGTCGTCGGTTCAAATCCGGCCCCCGCAACCAATTTCTCTCTTTAAGAGAAGCCTCAGAGGTGAGGATAAACACCGATACAATCTGTTTCCCCTTAGTTCAGTCGGCTTGAAACCATGTGGACTGTTTCTAACAGGGATGACAACCTCAGTGGTGAGGCTAAACACCGAAAAACTCGATTCCCCCTTAGTTCAGTCGGTAGAACGGTGGACTGTTAATCCATATGTCGCTGGTTCAAGTCCAGCAGGGGGAGCCACTTTATAGCCTTAACGAAACGACGAGTCGTTAACGCTGACAATTCGGACGCGGGGTGGAGCAGCCTGGTAGCTCGTCGGGCTCATAACCCGAAGGTCGTCGGTTCAAATCCGGCCCCCGCAACCAATTTCTCTGGAGAGAGGGTAAACACTCTACAATTTGTTCCCCCTTAGTTCAGTCGGTAGAACGGTGGACTGTTAATCCATATGTCGCTGGTTCAAGTCCAGCAGGGGGAGCCACACACAGAAGCCCTGCTCATTTGAGCGGGGCTTTTTTGTTTTTTCAACCGCTGCGCGCTTGTGTCGCTGCCCTGGGCGGGCCCGTCACTCCAGCAGGGGGAGCCACTTTAGAAAGCCCAGTTCTCGCGAACTGGGCTTTTCTTTTTGTTGCCACTTTGCGCCAAATGTCGCTGAGCTGGGCCTCCACCTGACCAATCAAACCTGCTCACCAGTCGAGTTAACCAGCTAATCCAAGGCATCTCGCTCCCCCAACGCCTGCCTCTTCGTCAGCCTCAGGCCTTAAAGAAACTTTTTCCTTTCTGTACACTCATACCCTCAACGATAAAATCGGGACTTGGTGAGAAACGAACCGACCTATCTCCTTCCTATCCTCAGCGCAATGCTCTCTGGAAGGGACATACTGATTTTTATACGATAGTAAACCTACATTTTTGTCGACGGACCCTTCAATGCTGCTGGAAAGATTTGAACAGGCGAAGATCTACCTGAACCAGATGGTGATCGGACAACAGGAACTGGTGGATGGACTGCTTATCGCCCTGATTGCAGATGGTCACTTGTTGGTGGAGGGACCTCCGGGATTGGCTAAGACCCGTGCAGTAAAAGCACTGGCAGACAGCATTGAGGGTGACTTCCACCGGGTGCAGTTCACTCCAGACCTGCTGCCCGCCGATCTCACCGGCACAGACATCTTCAGACAGGAGACGGGTCAGTTCGAATTTCAGGCAGGCCCTCTGTTCCATAACCTGTTACTCGCCGATGAGATCAACCGGGCACCGGCAAAAGTACAATCGGCGCTGCTGGAGGCCATGGCTGAAAATCAGATCACCGTAGGGAAAACCAGCTATCCCCTGCCCCAGCTGTTTCTGGTACTGGCCACCCAGAACCCCATTGAGAACGAAGGCACCTACCCCTTGCCCGAGGCCCAGTTGGACCGTTTCCTGCTGCACCTCTCTTTGGATTATCCCGGCCCTGAGGTGGAACGTCAGATTCTGGCCCTGAGTCGTCAGGAGGCCCTGTCTGAGCCGCCCAAGCCTCCTCAACCCTTGACCCAGCAAGAGATCTTCAATGCACGTACACAGGCATTGGAGCTCTATCTTGCGCCACAGTTGGAGGGGTACATGGTGCAGCTCATCGACGCCACCCGCTCACCGCAGAAATACGATGATGAGCTGGCTCGCTACCTGGAATGGGGAGTCAGCCCGCGAGCCACCATCTCACTGGAGCGCTGCGCCCGGGCCCGGGCTTGGCTCTCCGGCCGAGATTATGTGTCTCCGGAAGATATCCAGGCTGTGTTGCCCAACGTGTTGCGACATCGACTGCTGCTCAGCTATCAGGCCGAGGCTGAGGGCGTCACTCCAGACGCCATCATCTCGCGCATCATCAAACAGGTGGCTCTGGCCTGATGCACACACTCCCGACCCACGCCAATGGCGTCGACCTGACTCTGGAAGAGCTGCTGGTGTACCGAGGACCGGCCTCTCGTCACAACCCCTTCCTGGGCCTGCCCAGAACGGGGCAACGTGCCGGACAGAACCTCAGTGCCATCAAGGGGCGGGGAATGGAGTTTGATGAGGTACGCCGCTATCAGAGTGGGGACGATGTGCGCACCATCGACTGGCGGGTGACGGCTCGTACCGGTCATGCCCACACCAAGCTGTTTCGTGAAGAACGCGAGCGCCCTGTGATGCTGTTTGTCGACCTGGGCCAGCGATTGCACCTTGGCTCAGCCCTGCTGCTGCAATCGGTCCAGGCCGCGCACCTGGCTGCCCTGTTAGGCTGGCAGAGCATTGCTGCCGGTGAGCGGCTGGGCGGCATCATCTGTTGTGAAACCGCCCACCGTGAACATAAACCGAGGGCAAGGCGCCAGGGGATCGCCCCCCTGCTCGACTCTCTGGTCTCAATTCATAAGGAGGGCGACGTCGGTGATGAGGGCTACCTGGACCAGGGAATCAGACGCCTCCATCACCTGGCTCATCCGGGTGGCGTGATTCTGGTGATCTCCGACGGCACCGGGCTGACCCCGGCTCATCTGGATATTCTTGCTGATCTGGGTCGACACAGCGACATCAGGCTGTTTCAGGTCACCGATCCACTGGCAAACCGGCTTTGCGACCTGCCAAAACAGATCTCAGTTCCGGTATGGCATCGGGGCAGGCTGGCCCGCATGGACCACCGGGATCGTCAGCTGTGGCAGCAACAGATGGAACAACAGCTGGGCCAGTTTGAACAAGGCTGTCGGCAACGTGGATTGACGCTCTGTCGGGTAGAAGCCGCAACCCCTCTGACTGAACAACTGGACAGCATATGGAAACCAATCCATTAGCCAAACTCAACGACATCCTCACTACGCCGCTGTCAGGCTTCTGGCCACTGTCCACAGCGGCGACCCTGCTGGTTATGGCGTTCATTGCATGTGTGTTTGCCCTGGTGTTTGTCAGCATCAGGGGGTGGCGCCGTCGTGCACCCGTTCGCGCAGCCCAGTCTGAGTTGCTGGCGCTGCCAGACCAGGTTGAGATCACCGAGCTCAGCTCCCTCATCAAACGTTGTGCACTGGCTTACTACCCGAGAAGCGACATCGCGTCCCTTGCGGGCAACGAGTGGGATCTGTGGTTGTCCCACCACCAGAATCGAGAGCAACAGCTATCCTGGCAAGGGCTCTCTGCACGTCAATACAGTCCCGACAGCACAGTAAGCAAAGAGGAGTACCTCTCCCTGATCCGTGACACACTCACCAGTCTTGGCAAGGGGAAGGCACCATGCTAACCCTGGCCTGGCCGATGATGCTGGCCGCCCTTCTGTTGCCCCTGCTGATTCCAGTCAAGAGGCAAAAAGCGCGGCCTGTCACCGCCTTGAAGCTGCCAGGCACCCTGGCGATCGGCGCTTCCACCCTAGAGCACTCTCCCCGTTCCATCGGCAAATGGCTGGCGCTTGTGGCCTGGGCTCTTCTGGTTATTGCCAGCGCCCGCCCGCAGTGGTTGGGTGACCCGGTGCCGCTTCAGAAGGAGGGGCGCGACCTGATGATCGCCGCAGATCTGTCCGGCAGCATGCAGATTGAAGACATGGAGTATCAGGGCAAGCTGGTGGACAGGTTTACCATGATGCAGCACCTGTTGGGCGACTTCATTCGTCGTCGCGACGGAGACAGGCTGGGGCTGATTCTCTTTGCCGACGGCGCCTACCTTCAGGCCCCACTGACCTTCGACCGCTACACGGTAAAACGTTATCTGGATGAATCCGTCCTCGGATTGGTGGGGCAACAGACCGCCATCGGAGACGCCATCGCCCTGTCGGTCAAACGCTTTGCCGGATTGGAGCAGAGCAACCGGGTCCTGCTGCTTCTCACCGATGGCAGCAACAACGCCGGACAGTTCGATGTTACCCAAGCCAGAGATCTCGCTCGTCAGGCGGGGGTGCGCATCTACACCATCGGCATTGGCGCCGAGTCGATGACCCGCTCTGGCTGGCTGGGTGTGCAGAGCCGCCAGGTCAACCCCAGCCGGGATCTCAACGAAGAGGTGCTTCGTGATTTGGCCGACGCCACCGGTGGCCGCTACTTCCGTGCCCGCAGTGGTGATGAAATGGCACAGATCTACCAAGCCCTGGACCAACTGGAACCCGTCAGCCGCGGAGAAGCCCTCTGGCGCCCAAGAACCGAACTCTACCACTGGCCACTGGCCTCGGCTCTGGGGTTGCTGACACTGACTCTGCTGCTGAACAGGAGGCAGCGCCATGTCTGAACTCCACTTCATTCGCCCTCTGTGGCTGCTGGCACTGTTGGCCATTCCTGTCCTGGGGCTGCTCCTGAAACAACTGCGCCAAACAAGGGAGAACTGGTCTCAATTGATGCCCGCACACCTGCATAGGGCAATGCTGATCTCCCCCGATGGCCAAAGCCACAAACCGGCCAGATGGCCATGGGTGGCAGCCGTCCTGGCACTGTTCACCCTGGCGGGTCCAAGCTGGCAAAAACAGGAAGTGCCTGTGTTTCAGCTCAACCATGGACGAGTGCTGGTGATGGACATGAGCTACTCCATGTATGCCACCGATCTGCCCCCCAACAGGCTGACTCAATCCCGATACAAAGCCATCGATCTGATCCGCCGCTTTGATGAGGGAGAAACCGCACTGATTGCCTACGCGGGCGATGCCTTTGCCCTTGCGCCGCTCACCGACGACAAGGAGACCCTGCTCAATCTGGTCCCCAACCTTTCTCCTGAGATCATGCCGGTACCCGGCTCTGATCTGCCCAGTGCCCTCGAACTGGCCAACCAATTGCTCAAGGATGCCGGCTATCACAAAGGGGAGATCCTGCTCTTTATCGACGGAATCAACCCTGAGCATGCCGATCAGTCGCTCAAACTTGCCGAGTCCTACCCGTGGACACTCAAAGTGTATGCCCTTGGCAGCGAGGCGGGCGCCCCAATGAGAGCCTCCAGTGGCGAACTGGTGAAGAGCCGCAGTGGTGAAGTGGTGGTCGCTCAGACGAACCTTCAACTGCTGCGCAAGCTGGCTGATGCAGGAAATGGCCCACTCATTTCCTACAGAGGCGACGACGCCGATGTCGAGCAGTTGGCCAGAACTGACACCAATGAGGAGAGGGGCAGTGAAGAGACTCAGAAACAAACCACACAGTGGCAAGATATGGGGATCTACCTTCTGCCGCTGCTGTTGCTGCCAGCCGCCATCGCCCTGAGACGCCAGTGGGCCATGGTGCTGGTGCCCCTGCTGCTGCTGCCACCTTCCCCCGGTCAGGCTGCCTGGTGGCAGTCCAATGAAGCCGAGGTTCAGCAGTTGCTGCAAGATAAAGAGTATGCCGAGGCAGCCCGGCGTCTGCCGGCAGGCGCCCCAAAGGCCGATGCTCTTTATCGCGCAGGGGACTATCAAGGGGCACTGGAGACTTATCAGCAACTGTCCGAGTCGGCGGAGTCTCTCTACAACCAGGGCAATGCACTGGCTCAAATGCAGCAGTTTGAGCAGGCAAAGCGAGCCTACCAGCAAGCCCTTGAGAGAAAGCCCGACATGGCTCAGGCCCGGGAGAATCTGGAGCTGGTTGAGCAGTTGCAGCAGCAGCAGCAGCAGCAGCAGCAGCAGCAGCAGCAGCAGCAGCAGGGCGAAGGTCAACAACAGGACGAAGATCCGCAACAGGAAGAGGGACAAGACTCACCTCAGAACCCGGAGTCTGATCAGCAGCCCCCCAACAAGGGGCAGGACAGCCACAACCAACAACAGGATAGCCGTCAGGCGGACTCTTCACAGTCGCAACAGCCGCCCCCTGGCCAATCCGACCAATCGGAGCCCAAGCCCCCCAACCCTGCCCCCCAGACGGCATCAGAGGCCGAGGCTGAACAGAGTGATCAAGCTGGCGCCGAGGCTCAGCCCGACGTTACCCAAGAGCAACAACCAGAGGACAAGGGGGGCGCTGAGCCAACGCCTGTCGCAGCGGAGTCATCATCAGCGTCAGATGAACAGACACAAGATTTGGATCCCCAGATTCTGGAGCGGATACCTGATGACCCCAGTATCCTGTTAAGAAACAAAATGAAATTAGAATATGAGCGACGCCGTCGAGCCGGCAAAATCAACGAGGAGCGCACCCAGTGGTAATTCGACTCACCCTGTTGCTGGCCCTGCTGACGTCCCCCATAGCCTGGGCCTACACCAGCCTGACCGCCAGTGTCGACAACAACACCGTACGTCTTGGCCACTCCTTTGTTTTGAACGTCGTGGCCGATGACGAGTTATCCTCCAACGCCCTGGACACCTCTCCCCTGCTTGAGGCGTTCACTGTAGTCCGCAACAACGTCAGTCGCTCCACCCAGATCATCAATTTCAACGCCCGCAAAGAGACCCGTTGGCAACTGCTGCTGATCCCCAAGCATACCGGTACCCTGTTGATCCCCTCTCTGGACGCCGAGGGGCTCACAACACAGGCCATTACCCTTACCGTGCTGGAGGAAAATGCCGAGGTCGCCCAAAGTGCTCCGGTATTCCTTCGCGCCACTTTGGCTGAGGAGGAGGTATGGCTTGGGCAGCCGGTAGACTACCGGGTCAAACTTTACCTGGCTGCGGAGCTGCAGCGCGGCAGCCTTTCCGAGCCCAAGCTGGACGGTGCCTCAATTGTCCAGTTGGGCCAGGACAGCAACACCACAGAGATGGTTGATGGACGAAGATACCGAGTAATCGAGCGTCACTATCTGATCACACCTCAGCAAAGTGGCGAGTTTGTGATCCAGGGCTCCGACTTCAGCGGAGACATCCTTCGTGCAGGACGCAGTAATGACCTGTTCAGCAGGTCACTGTCCACCCCGGTACAATTGGTCGGTAAGGCTCAACCCATAACGGTCAAGGCCCCCCCAGCCTCCTTCAGCGGCCCCTGGCTGGTCGCAAACGCCGTCGCCCTGACCGAGCAGTGGAGTCCACAGCAATCTCAGCTGAGAGTGGGAGAACCTCTCACCCGCGTCATCACCCTTACCGCCGCTGGTGCCACCGAAGCGGCCCTTCCGACCCTCAGGCCTGACTACCCTCAGGGCCTGAAGAGCTATCCTGACAAGGATGCTCGCAGCGACCAGGTACGCAACAAGGAGGTGGTAGCAAAACTGGAGCAGAGCACGGCCCTTGTAGCCTCCCGCCCTGGCACCTATATCCTGCCGGAGCTGAAGATTGCCTGGTGGAACGCCAAGTTAAACCGCCAGCAGTGGGCGACTCTTCCTGCTCGCACACTCACCGTGCTCCCGACCGAAAACCAGGCGGCGCTGCCACCTCCAGAACAGAACAAAACGGCCCCCTCCCCGCCCCAGACTGAGCATAATCCCTGGTTCTACAGCACCTGGGCATTGCTCCTCGCCCTGTTCGCCTCGCTGTACTGGGGCTATCGCCGTACCGGAGTGATCGCCGCGCCTCAACAGGTTCGAACCGAGCCCAAGCAGACGTCAGAGCCGGTTTCAGCCTTTGAGCAGGCGATTAACGCCGGGGATCTCAACGCCGCATTGCAGGCGTTGCCTGGCAGGCTCAGCGGACTGCGAGGCCCCACGGCGGACTTAGCCCAGGTTCGCCGGCAGTTTCCCGAACTGGTCCCTGAACTGGACCAGCTTATGCGCCAGACCTACGGGCCTCAGACCTCATCGCCGGACTTGGGGAGCTTGGCCAGACAAGTCGCACTAATAAAACAAAAAAAAGAGAAAAAACAAGGAGAACTCCCAGATCTTAATCCCATGTGACTGAAAAACCGATACACTCATAAAGGCCTCGAGTATCACATGGCGATGTCGCCCGGGACTGGCAACAAAAGAATGTTGAAACTATTACGAAAGAAAAAGCAGGCTTCACCGGTCTTAGATGACATGGTGAGTAAACAAAGACGTTACGAAAGCCTGGTCAGGGCTTTGAACACAGAGATATACCGCTACGCCTACTGGCTGTGTGGCAACCCCACCGTGGCGGAAGATCTGGTTCAGGAGACCTTTCTCAGGGCCTGGAAAGCCTTGGACTCCCTTAAGGATGACAAGGCAGCGAAGGCGTGGCTGATCACCATCCTGAGGCGAGAAAATGCCCGTCGATTTGAACGCAAGCAGTTTGACCTGACAGACATCGACGACCATCAGGTGGCCGATAACCACTCCCTCTCTAACGAGCAGGCGGTTGACAACGCGCTGCTGCGCAAGCATATCGCGTCGCTGGCCGAAGAGTATCGTGAACCGCTGGTGCTGCAGGTATTGCATGGATTCAACGGCGACGAGATCGCCGACATCATGGGATTAAACAGAAACACAGTGATGACCCGTTTATTCAGAGCCCGTAATCAGCTTCGTGACAGACTCGAAGATAAGCCTCAATCTCGGGAGTTGAACAATGGATGAACTAGAGTTCCGCCGACGAGCCTACGCTGACCCCCAGGATCAGGACAAGGCTTTCCTTGATGCCCTGAATGAAGAGGAGGGGCGTAAAGGCTTTGTTGATGAGCTTCAGGCTCTCGACGAGCGGCTCAGCAGCACAATGAAGATCGCCCCGCCGGACGATCTGGCCAACCGCATCCTGTTGCAGCAGAACCTGAGCCAATTCCAGCAGCAGCGAAAACGGCAGAGATTCCATCTGGCTGCTGCGGCTTCTGTCGCCTTTGTTATCGGTCTGTCCCTGACTCTGATCCGTCAACCCGCGACTCTCGGGGACCACGCTCTGGCTCACGTTGCCCATGAGGCGGGCTTCGCCGACCGTGTAGACGAAGAGGTCAGCTTGACGGCACTGAATACCAAGTTGGCCAGTTTTGGCGGAAGAATGGACGATCCTCAAGGGCACATCTACTACGCCAACTACTGCGATTTCGACGGTGTGCGCAGCTTACACCTGGTGATGGACACCCCCGAGGGCAAGATGACCGTATTCTTCGTCCCGAAAGAGCAGAATAAGGAGATGTCTCCAGCCTTCAGCAACGACAGATATGACGGCGCGGCCTTCGATATGGGGCCCTTCCAGGTGGCTATCGTTGGTGGTAAGAACCAGCAGCTGGCGCCGACGGTGACTCTGCTGAAAAACACCGTACACAGCATCTGAACGGTCGAAAAAACAGGCCGCCCCTGAGCGGCCTGAGCCCTCCCTCAACTGCATAAATAGTCACAACAATCACTCATTTGCAGTAACATCCACCAGACAAACACAAACACCCAACAGCTTTCGCCAATCTTTTAACCTCAACGCCACACTTCATTCTGTATACAAAGCGGCATTCGTGACACTGGTCACGCTACCTGCTCTTTGTTAGCATGAAAATATCTCTGGATAATTCATTCAGATCATATGCTTAATTATTGACCTCCCCATGGCGCTCAAAGAAGCCCTGGGGATCCCGCCCCGCAGCGGCCAAACCGCGCCTGCCGGGACCCGACAGACCCTTAACCCGAATAAACTAAAACGATGATCTCGACCCCTGCATTAATCACATTCTTCGGTTACCTGATCCTGCTTCTGGTGATCGGAACCCTGGCTTATCGAGCCACCAGCACCTCCAGCGACTACATCCTTGGAGGGCGAAAGATGGGGCCCGCAGTCACGGCGCTGAGTGTTGGCGCATCCGACATGTCGGGCTGGCTGCTGCTGGGTCTGCCTGGTTCGGTCTACCTTTCCGGCCTCGGGGAGATGTGGATAGGCATAGGATTGGTGGTCGGTGCCTGGCTCAACTGGCTGATTGTCGCCAAGCGGCTGCGCGTCTACACCTACTTTACCGATGACGCCCTGACCATGCCGGACTTTTTGGAGAAACGCTTCCACGATACCGGTGTGTTGAGGCTGGTGGCCGCCAGCATTACCCTGCTCTTTTTTGTCTTCTACACCTCTTCCGGCATGGTAGGCGGCGCCATCCTGTTCGAAAAGGTGTTTGGCCTGGATTACACCACGGCCCTGATGATCGGCAGTGCCATCATCGTCTCCTACACCTTCGTCGGCGGCTTCTTCGCCGTGAGCTGGACAGACTTCCTCCAGGGGTTGTTGATGCTGTTTGCCCTGTTGCTGGTGCCCGCCATGGTATTCGGTGCCCACGAAGTCACTCTGGACACACTGCCTGCCACCATGACCCAGGTGGTGTCCGACAACACTACGGCCATAGGGATGATCTCTCTGCTTGCCTGGGGCCTGGGCTACTTTGGTCAGCCTCATATTCTGAGTCGCTTTATGGCCATCGGTGACGTTAAACACCTGCCTCTCTCGCGTCGCATCGCCATGGGCTGGATGCTGCTCTCTCTGGTGGGTGCCCTGGCGACCGGCCTGGCCGGTGCGGCCTTTTTCCATGACAAGCCGCTCCCCAATGCGGAGACCGTGTTCATTGAGCTGAGCCGGGTGCTGTTCAACCCCTGGATGGCAGGCATCCTGATTGCGGCGATTCTCTCCGCCATCATGAGCACCATCGACTCCCAGTTGCTGGTGTGCTCCTCAGTGGTCACCGAAGACTTCTATAAGAAGTGGCTCAGACCAGAGGCCAGCGAGCGAGAAAAGGTGATGGTCGGTCGACTCACCGTGCTGAGTGTTGCCGTCATCGCCACCCTGATCGCCCTCAACCCGGAGAGCACAGTACTTGAACTGGTCAGCTATGCCTGGGCAGGGTTTGGCGCCTCATTTGGCCCGGTGATTCTGCTGGCTCTTTACTGGAAAGGGTACAGCCGCTTCGGTGCCATTGCTACCATCCTGGTCGGTGCGGCAACCGTGGTCCTCTGGAAGCAGGCAGAAGGCGGTATTTTCGATCTTTACGAAATACTCCCCGGCTTCCTCCTGGCCACCCTGGCCGGTGTACTGGTCAGCCTGATGTTACCAGCCGATAACAAAACCCTGGTCCTTCACGACTCCTTTGAGCAAAAACTCTAGCCTTTCCCATTGCGGGGAGCCAGCTCCCCGCACATTTCTCCAATTCCCCACCCTGCATTAGAGCTTTTACCCTGAACTCGCCCGGATTAGGGCTTTTACTCTAAATAAAGTCCCGAAGAAACAAACTCTTAACAGAATGTCATTTCGCTTCACATTCGCAGATTTTCATGGCAAATTTGCCTCAATTACCGTGGTGGTCGGAGCTCCAATGAGGAAGCTAACCCTCTACAATGGCCCCGGACGACACAACCGGCATTTGAGGCGAACATGCTTCTATCGTCGGGAATAATGATGAAAAAATGGCCAACAAGGCCGATAACAAGACCCCATATCCAGAGAGAGTTATGAAAACCTTCAATAAGACCCTTATCGCCACGGCTCTGATGGCCGTCAGTGCCGGCTCCTCCGCTGCCGGATTCCTGCTGAACGAAACCTCCGTTTCCGGACTCGGCCGCGCATTTGCCGGTGAAGGCGCTGCCGCTGACGATGCAGCCGTGCTCGCCCGCAACCCTGCCGCCATGGCTCTGTTTGACCAGACCGCCCTCTCTCTGGCCGGCACCTACATCGATCCAGGTGTAGACATGCGTGGTGTCTCCAGCCCCCTGGGCTCAGACCCAAGCGCCCTCAACATTGATGGCGCCGCCCCTCAGGCTTTCGTTCCCGCTGCCTACCTGATCATGCCACTGAACGAAAAGGTCGCCATCGGCTTTGCCGGTTACTCCAACTTTGGCCTGGGCACCGACTTCGGTGAGAACTACCCTGCGGGCACCATCGCCGGCAGCACCGACCTGCTCACCATGAACCTGAACACCAGCGTTTCCTACCGTGTTAACGACCAGCTGAGCCTGGGCCTGGGTCTGAACGCCGTCTACGGTGACGCCGAGCTGATTCGTCACTTTGGCGAAACCGCGCCCCTGATCAACGGTATGGTCGACGCCAACCTGGGCCCTGCCGCCGGCTTGGCTCCGGATCTGGAACCCAGCAGCATCTCCGGCAAGATGGCCGGTGACGGCTGGGGCTTTGGCTTCAATGTCGGTGTGCTCTACGAACTGAATGACGATCACCGCATCGCCCTGACCTACAAGTCCAAGACCACCATCGAGCTGGAAGGCCACTACACCAATGACCTGGCCGCCGGCATCGCCACCGACTCCTTAGTGGGCATGGGCAGCAGCAAGGTTGACGGCACCCTGGATCTGGACCTGCCAGACATCCTGGAGTTCTCCGGCTACCACAAGGTCAGCGACAAGGTGATCCTGCACACCACAGTGATGTGGACCGGCTGGAGCGTGTTTGAAGAGCTGCGCGGCGTAGCCGATGGTGATGCCACCCTGGAAGGCCCTCTGTGTGCCAACGGCAACCCAGCCTGTCAGATCTCCGATGGTCAGACTCTGCTGCTGAAGGAAGAGAACTTTGAAAATGCCTGGCGCTTTGGCCTGGGTATGACCTACCTGATGAGCGACGTGGTCACCCTGCGTGCCGGTATCGCCTACGACGAGACTCCCATCCCAGAGACTCACCGTACCGTTTCCATCCCCGACTCTGACCGCATGTGGTACAGCTTCGGCGCCAACTACCAGCTGTCCGACAGCTCCGACATCGACCTGGCCTTTACCTTCATCGATGGCAAAGAGGTTCGCGTTGAAGAGGATGGCTATGTGCTGAACTCCGAAGGTAACGCCTTCCTGGTGGGTGCCCAGTACAACTACCGCTTCTGATAGCCCTCTCTCCGAAAAGCCGCGACATAATGTCGCGGCTTTTTTATGTTCACTTTCTTTCCACTGCGTCGCCTTTAATGTAAAGAGTGTGCTCACAAGTTGAATATTAGACTTTTCTAATTTATAGTGTGCACATTGAATTAGGGAGTTCTAATATGAAAGAGAGGCTGATCCAGTTTGCCACCGGCTACCCCAAGCGGGTTTATGCCCTGGTGCTGGCGCTGACCCTGGCCGCAGCGGCCATGATTCCGATGATCCAGATCGATACCGATCCTGAGAACATGTTGCCCGAGCAAGATGTGGCCCGAGTGTTCCACAATGCCACCAAAGCTGAATTTGCCCTCTACGACAGCATAGTGGTCGGCGCGGTCGCCGATGGCCCCGAAGGCATCTTCACTCCCTCTTCACTGGCGCAGATGAAACGGATCACCGATGCCACCTTGGCCATCGACGGCGTCGTCAAAGCCGACCTGATGGCACTCTCCACCGTAGATAACATCACCCAGGAGGGACCTGGCACCATACGTTTTGAGTATATGATGCAGGCCGCTCCAGACGTTCAGGCCGGCGCCGATGCCATCGCCGAAGCGGTCGCCCGCCTCCCCCTGCTGAACAACACTCTGGTGTCCGGGGACAAACAGGCCGCCGCCATCTACGTTCCGCTGAAGGACAAAGACCAAAGCTTCGAGGTTGCCGAACAGATACGCGCCATCATCCAGCAGGTGCAGCCCGACGCCGACTACCACATCACCGGCCTGCCCGTGGCAGAGAATCAGTTTGGCCACGAGATGTTCGTCCAGATGGGCGTTTCCGCTCCCCTGGCCGGCGTAATGATCTTCCTGATGATGCTCTATTTCTTCCGTTCAATGCCCCTGGTTGTCGCCCCCATGTTGGTGGCCATGGCCACGGTGATCATCATCGTCGGCAGCCTCATCGGAATGGGCTTCACCGTGCACATCATGTCCTCCATGATCGCCATCTTCCTGATGCCCATTGCCGTGGTGGACTCCATTCATATCATGAGCGAATTCGCCGATCACTATCAGCCAGGAAAGCAGGCTCGTAAGGTGACCGAGAAGGTGGTGCGCGACCTGTTTACCCCCATGCTGTTCACCTCGGTAACCTCAGCCGTGGGCTTCTTCTCTCTGATGATCACCCCGATTCCGCCAGTGCAGATCTTCGGCGCCTTTGTGGGCAGCGGCATCCTGTTGGCCTTTCTGCTGACCATCACCCTGTTGCCCGCCTACATAGTACGCATGTCTCCACAAGCCCTGGAAAAGATGCAGCAGAAGCTGCACGCTCCCAAAGGCCCGGGCCTGCTCAGTCGTCTGCTGGAGCGCACAGGTCAGCGCAGTGTCACCCTGGCCAAGCCCATCGTCGCTATTAGCCTGGCAGTGCTGGCCCTGAGCCTGTGGGGAATCAGCAAGATTCAGATCAACGACAACCCGGTTCGCTGGTTCAAGCAGGACCATGAGATCCGCGTGGCCGATCGGGCACTGAACCATCATTTTGCCGGCACCTATGACGCCTACCTGGTGCTCAGCGCCCAACCCTCTGATGCCATCTCTCAGGCGCAGCTGCAGCAGCTCACCGATATCCTGGGAGAGCCCCAGCGGGCGTTGGCCATCAAGGCCAAACAGGGCAGTGCCGAAGCCCTCTCTGAGTTGCTTCTGGCCCTGGAGGATGCCAGCTTTGACACCGGTGACCCACGCATCGACCCCCTGCTAGCCAGCCTGGAACAGCAGGCCGAAGCCCAGCGGCGCTTCCTGGATCCCACTCTGCTTGGCTGGATGGCCAATCTGCAAGCCTACCTGGACAGCACCGGTCTGGTGGGAAAAAGCAACGGACTGCCCGACATCGTCAAAACGGTCAACCGGGAGCTGCGCAGTGGCGAGGACAGGGACCTGGCCCTGCCGGACAGCGCCGCCGGCGTCGCTCAGACTCTGCTTCAGTATCAGTCCAGTCACCGCCCCAACGACCTGTGGCACTTCGTTACCCCGGACTACCGCAAAGGACTGTTGTGGCTGCAACTGACTTCAGGGGATAACCAGCACATGAGCCAGGTGATCGATGCCGTCGATGGTTATCTGGCTCAGCACCCTGTGCCCAAGGGAATCGATCTCAACTGGGCCGGCAAAGCCTACATCAACGTGGTGTGGCAGGACGCCATGGTCAGCGGCATGCGGGACAGCCTGCTTTGGGCCTTTGTCATCGTACTGGGGATGATGGTGCTGCTGTTCCGATCCCCACTCTATGGGCTGCTGGCGATGTTACCCCTGACCCTGACCATCAGTTTCATCTATGGCCTTATCGGGTGGTTGGGCAAAGACTACGACATGCCCATTGCGGTGCTCTCTGCACTGACCCTGGGACTGTCGGTGGATTTTGCCATCCACTTCCTGGAACGATTCCGCGAGCAGCTCAAACTGGAGGGCGACGTGCGCCGGGCCCTGACCGCCATGTTCCAGGAGCCAGCCAGGGCCATCAGCCGAAACGCCATCGTTATCGCCATCGGTTTTACCCCCCTGCTGCTGGCGCCCCTGGTTCCCTACATCACCGTCGGAGTGCTGCTGGCCAGCATCATGGCGATCTCCGCCTTGACCACACTGCTGCTGTTGCCTGCCAGCCTGTGGTTGCTGGCGCCCCTGCTTAAGCGCACCCCGTCTTTGGCCACCCAACAATGAGGAGAAACGCCATGAGAACCCTGTTTACCCTGATTGCCACCTCACTCCTCAGCCTGCAGGCGATGGCCATCACCGCCGAAGAGGTGGTGGAACAAGCCAACCTGGCCTCCTTCTATGCCGGTGATGACGGCCGCAGCCAGGCCAGGATGACCATCGTCGATGCCCAGGGAAGAAAGCAGACCCGGCAATTCTCCCTGCTGCGCCGCACTGTGGAAAAAGGAGGCGATCAACAGATGCTGGTGTTCTTCTCCCGGCCGTCGGATGTCCGTGGCACGGTATTTCGGGTCGAGAAGAAGGTCGACTGTGACGATGACCGCTGGCTCTACCTTCCGGGACTGGATCTGCTCAAGCGGATCAGCGCCGGAGATAAGCGCACCTCCTTCGTCGGCAGCCACTTCTTCTACGAAGATGTCTCCGGGCGCAATCTCAAGGAGGACAGCTTTAACCTGGTTGAGGAGAGTGACAGCCACTATCTGATTGAAGCCAAGCCCAAGGCGGCCAACTCGGTGGAATTTTCCAGCTACCGGGTGTGGGTGGACAAGGGCAACTGGCTGCCCTCTAAAGTGGAGTACCAGGACAAGCAGGGAGAACTCTATCGCCGGGTAGAGACGGTTAAGATCGAGACCATTGGTGGCTACCCTACGGTGCTGCGGTCAAAAATCAGTGACCTAGCCTCCGGTGGTTACACCCTGATGGAGTTCCGTGGTGTTCAGTATGATCTCGGGCTGCCGGAATCGATCTTCTCTGAGCGCAGCATGCGCCAGCCTCCGGTCAAATACTTAAGGTAAGCCGATGATCCGGTTGCAGTCCCTGAGCCTGGCCTTAGGCCTTACCCTGTTCGCCCCTGTGACTCTGGCCTCCGACGAAGAGTGGGATGAGGCGTGGGAGGACGATCCCTGGGCAGAGCAGGTCGCCTCCCCCTGGCAGCCGCTGTCCGGTTATCTGGAACTGGGCTATGGCACCCGCCTGCAGTCCGATTCGGCGGGGCTCGATGGCCCCACCCTGTCTCAGGCCCTGGGACGGCTGGAGACCGGCTATCGCAGTGACCGCCTTCAGGGCAGTCTGCGGCTGGACCTGGGCTATGATGATGCCGTTGACCAGTGGATTTTTGATGTTCGCGAACTGACCCTGGGCACAGATGTCGGCACCGACGCCCACCTTAAAGTGGGTCGGCAGGTTCTCACCTGGGGGACAGGTGACTACCTGTTTCTCAATGACCTGTTTCCCAAGGATTGGCAGGCGTTCTTCTCCGGGCAGGACGATGAGTATCTCAAGGCACCGGTCAACGCCATCAAGGGCAGTTGGTATGGCCAAATCGTCAACCTGGATCTGGTGTATATGCCCAGGTTCGAGGCAGACAACTACCTTAACGGGGAGCGCTTTTCCTACTTTGACCCCATCAGTGGTCAGAAAGTCGCCCCCGACAAGCGTGCCGATGAGCCCAGCGACGATGCCGCCTCGGCCCGGCTCTACTGGACTCATCAGGGAACCGAATATGCTCTCTACGGTTATTGGGGCTACACCGGCCAGCCCTTGGGCGCGGATGCTCAGGGCAAGCCGCAACACGCCCGCCTCAACGCCTATGGCGCCAGTGTGCGCCTGCCAGCCATGGGTGGGTTGCTCAACGCCGAAACCGCCTACCATCTGAGCCCGGATGCAGACAATATCACCCTGTCTGCCCCTCAGGACAAAGTGCTTGCCCTACTGGGCTATGAAACCGAACTGGTCACCAACCTCACAGGCTCAGTGCAGTACTATCTGGAGCATATCCGCGACTACCAGGATTACCTGACCTCCCTGCCCAATCCCGAATATGGCGCCGACCAGAATCGCCAGTTATTCACCCTGAGACTCACCTACCGGGGGATGCAGGAGAAGCTGACTCTGAGCCTGTTCAGCTTCTACTCACCCACGGACCGGGATTTCTACCTGAAACCCCAGGTGAGCTACCGCCCCAACGATCAATGGCTGCTGAGCGGCGGCCTGAATCTGATGAATGGCCAGGAGCAACACACCTTCTTTGGCCAGTTGGATGACAACAGCAACGCCTGGGTAAGGCTGCGCTATTACTACTAAGACAAGGAGCTTTCCATGAGTCGATTTTCCACCGAGCGCGCCACCATGACTTTTGCCGGTACCATGGTGCTGGTATCCGTCGCCCTGACCCACTGGGTCCACCCGCTCTTCTTCTGGTTCACCGTTTTCATCGGTGTTAACCTAATCCAATCCTCCTTCACCGGGCTGTGCCCGGCCACCATGGTGATGAAGAAGCTGGGGATGCCGACAGAAAGAGAGTTAGCCACCAGAGAATAGGAAAGATGCTCAGACCCCTGATTGCCGTATTGTTGCTGCTGAGCAGCACCCTGACCGTCGCCAGTGAGCGCGCCCACCAAGCCTGGCAGCAGATTCGCCAGAACGAAGCCGTCATCATCGACGTACGCAGCCCGGGCGAATACGCCGAAGGACGCCTGAAGGGGGCAATCAACATCCCCTACGATGTGATTGGTAAAGAGATCACCCTGTTGGGTCTGGCCAAAGATCAGTCCATAGTGGTTTACTGCCGCAGTGGCCGCCGCTCCGGCATTGCCCAGGAAGTTTTACAGAATCAGGGGTTCAAAAGCGTGCACAACGGCGGTGGCCTTCAAGAGATGCTGAAGAGCGGACGCTGAGCACAGCCCCAATAAAAAAGAGGACCAGATGGTCCTCTTTTTTGTCAGCTCTGGCGAGCAAAGCGATCCAGCTCCGCCTCGATGAGGTGACGCACCCTCAGTACCGCCTCCTCCCCGGCAGCTATCGCTTCGCCGGCCCGCTGAAACTCCATGGTGTTGATGTCGCCGACCCTGGGCAGAATCAGTGCCTCCGGAGGATCCCCCATCAGCCGGGCTCGCTTATGCCGCTGCTCCAAAATCTCCATGGACTGGTGCATCACCGCCAGCATGTTGGGTTGTTGAATGGTGGTTGAGGTAAAGCGGTCGGCCAGATCATTAACCAGCTCCTTGCCACTGGCGAGCAAGTCCATAAATCCACTTTCTTTTTCCGGGGCCTCCTCGTCGGGCACATGGGCCACCTCGGTCATCCGAATCGGTTCCGATGAGCCATGGCGCCCATCTCCGTGCAGGTCCACCGCAATCACCAGATCCGCCCCCAAGGAACGACAAGCCGACACCGGCACCGGATTGACCACAGCACCATCCACCAGCCAGCGCTCACCGATGCGTTTGGGTTCCATTAATCCTGGAATGGAGCAACTGGCCCGGACGATGTCGGACAAGGAGCCCTTATCCAGCCACACCTCCTGACCGGAATAGAGATCCGTGGCCACGGCGATAAAGGGCTTCTCCAGTTCGGTGATCTCGCTGATCCCCATCGCCTCACTGGCCGCTTGAAACACCTTCTCCCCGGACACCAGTCCGCCCCGGCGCCAGGTGATGTCCAGCAGCCCCATCACATCCCAACTGGAAAACCCCCGCACCCACTGTTCCAGTTCGTCCAGTTTGCCCGCGGCATAGGCGGCGCCAACGAAGGCACCGATGGAGCACCCGGCCACATGGGTGGGCAGGATGCCGATGCGGGCCAATCCGCGCAATACTCCAATATGAGCCCATCCCTTAGCAGCACCGCTGCCCAGGGCAACACCAATCTTCACATCCGACATAAGCAGTTCCAGTTTGGAGCCATGACTTTAGAATTAGAATAACGACTTACCCACCAGAGCACCATAATGAGGATTAAACGGGTTCGGGCGAGGCTGAGCTGAGGATTCAGGGAAGAGTCAGCAGGGGATCGTGCAATCTTGCGATCAACTGCTGCTGACTGCGCACACCAAACTTACGCAGCAGAGCCTGGATATGGGTTCGCACCGTGGTCTCGGCCACAAAACACTCGTGGGCAATGGAGCGGGCATCCAGCCCCCTGGCCACCAACTGGGCAACCTCCACCTCACGCCCCGACAGCCCCAATTGACGCTGCAACAAATTGAGGTTCAGATGGTGAAGCCGATCGGAGTTTCGAAGCAGCACCAGGGCTTTGAGACTGGCGTCCTCAAAACTGTGAGAGGCGGCGCACCAGGGCCTGACCAGCAACTCAACCCCCTGAGGCTCCTCGCCGATGCGAATCGGGGCAACCTTGGGAATGCTGCGAATATCCAGTATGCCACAAGCCTGTCTCAATGCCTCCAGCAGCTTTTTCTGACCCTGCTCCCCCTTGAGTTGCAACTGCCCTGAGGAGAGCCGGGCCAGCCCGCTCTCCAGCAGCAGGGTTTCCGCCTCGCCATTGAGATAATGCACCCGCCCCTGACTGTCACACACCAGAGCCCCCACCCCAATTTCGTCCAGATGTCGGAACGGCGATCGGGAGGGCAGCCTGTGGTAGCGACTCAGTTCATCCATCTGCAGGCTCTGGGTCAGGTGAGGCATCAGCAGATCCAGCCGCCGAACATGCTCAGGGGCAAACAGGGCCTGGTCTCTGTCCCGGAAGAAGGAGAGCCTGAACACCTTATCGCTGCCCGGCAGAGAGGCGTACCCCCCACAGATATGAGCAATTCCATAGTGGCGGTTAAAATCGTTGTAAATCTCCGATTTGAGGTAGGTGCCGTAGTCCACGGCCTCCTGGGAGCAATAGAAGTGGCCCTCTTTGAGAGAGTCGGACTCCATCAGGGCTTCGGCCAGAATATCCTTTTCATGGAAATAGGCGTTGTAATCAAGAATCCCTTCAAACCCCAAGTCGGCCAGGCTGTCGGCCCGCAGGCTCTGGCGGTCGACCAGAGTCACCCATCCGGCATTGGAACCACTGCCCTCCAGCAACTGCTCCAGCCAGTAATCCCAGTGACCACCATGAATGACCCCCTGGTAGAGCGTTACGATCAGCTCATTGAGGTTCTGATCACTAAGCCTGGGCATCCAGCAACTCCCTTCGACGGTGCAGTCCGCTCCACTCAAGGCCATTGAGGCCACCATGCATCTTCACCATCAGTTGGTTCAGGCTGCGACTGCCACTTTTCAGGAGAATCTTACGAATGTGGGTTCTGACGGTACTCTCCCCCACATACAGCCTCTGGGCAATCTGTTGAGGCAGATGCCCCTGAGCCAGTTCCACCGCTACCAGGGCTTCCTTTCGGGACAGGTGATAGAGCGCCATAACGTACTCTGCAGAGAAGGCGCGCCCCTGTTTCATCGGACGCATCAGCACCAGCACCTCCTCATCCCGGGGAGGGTGCACCAGAACCTGAAGTTCCATGCCGCTCAACTGACTGGTGACCCAATGACTGTCTCCCCCGGCCATCACCCTTCGGAACAGTAAAGCCAGCGACTCTGGAAGAGTGTCCACATCGCCGAGTAGGCGCTCAGCGTCCGGGTTGCAGAAACGGACCTGCCCTTCGGGAGAACAGATCAGTGCGGCAGTGTCGGTAGGCATCAGCAGATATTGGCGCTCGCGACCATGACCATAAAGCACCTTGCTCCATTGACACAGGTGAGGCCAGAGCAGCGCAAGTTCGGGGGCGTGCCACAGCGTATCATCGGCCCATAACCACAGGCCATAGGGCGTCGACGGGTCATAAAACCACCCTCCCCGGTCTTGGCGTTCGGCACAGGCAAGCCCCTCATCCACCGTGTGAATAAAGGCACTGAGATTGGAACGGGCCGCAGACGGCAGGGCACCATGGCTGCACAGCAACAGGGGTAACTCTGATTCCTGTTCTACCACGGCCAGAGCCATGGACGAACAAGCCAGCAGTTCGGCCAGTTCCTTAAGCCACAGTTGCCACAGTTCCTCATTAAGCCCGGTGAGATAGAATTTCCTTATCAGGGGATTCAGCTTGGTGATCACCTAATCATTCCTCCATGAACTTCCCTTAAAATGTGCGCAATCGACTTAAAAATCAACCACCAACGCCAAATTACCGACCATCGCCAAAATCCAGTCACACCCTGAAAAACAGCAGATGCTTCGCATGACCCCTTCTAATCCAAGAATTAACCTGGGGATAACCGCCCGATATGCCTTAGATAATTTGTTTCCAGACACCAGAAATACGCCTGTAGCTCAGGCCTAAAGGTTAAAAACAGTGATATCCGGGCGTATTGACCGCGTTACCCCGCAAAGGCAACAAAAACGCAATTTTCTTTGACTATCCTCCCTCGAGCTGTCAGACTTCGCGGCTTTTTAATGTGCAATAGATCACCTGGGGGTAGTACCAATCGATGTTTGAGCTAAGAAGCAACCCGGATGCCTCGGCCAAGGCGGACATTCTCTCTGGCCTGACCGTGGCCCTGGCCCTGGTTCCTGAGGCCGTCGCCTTCGCCTTCGTGGCTGGTGTTGAGCCCATGGTTGGCCTCTACGCCGCCTTTATGGTTGGCCTGATCACCTCCATCATCGGTGGTCGCCCTGGCATGATCTCCGGTGCTACCGGTGCACTGGCGGTGGTCATGGTCAGCCTGGTGGCCCAGCACGGTGTCCAGTACCTGTTCGCCACCGTGGTGCTGATGGGTCTGATTCAGATCGGTGCCGGCGCCCTGAAGCTGGGTAAGTTCATTCGTCTGGTTCCCCACCCGGTAATGCTGGGCTTCGTCAACGGCCTGGCTATTGTGATCTTCCTGGCCCAGCTGGGTCAGTTTAAGGTGGCCGACGCCGCCGGAGACATGGTGTGGATGCGCGGAGAGCAGCTCTATATCATGCTCGGCCTGATTGTGCTCACCATGGCGATCATCCGCTTCCTGCCCAAGCTGACCACCGCCGTGCCCTCCTCTCTGGTGGCCATTGTGAGCGTGACCGCACTGGTTCATCTGACCGGCATCGAGACCGGCACCGTGGTGGACTTCGTGCGCAACATGACTGGCGATCCCCAGGCCAGTCTCTCCGGCAGCCTGCCAGAATTTGGCATCCCCATGGTGCCCTTCAACCTGGATACCCTGATCATCATCCTGCCCTACGCCCTGATTCTGGCGGCCATCGGCCTGATTGAATCTCTGCTGACCCTGACTCTGGTGGACGAACTGACCCAGACTCGCGGCCAGGGCAACCGGGAATGTGTCGGCCAGGGCGTGGCCAACGTGGTCACCGGTTTCTTCGGTGGCATGGGTGGCTGCGCCATGATTGGCCAGAGTATGATCAACATCAACTCCGGCGGCCGCACCCGCCTCTCCGGCTTTACCGCCGCCGTGGCCCTGCTGGCCTTTATCCTGTTCGCCAGTGACCTGATTGAGATGATCCCCCTCGCCGCCCTGGTGGGTGTGATGTTTATCGTGGTACTGGGTACCTTCGAGTGGTCCAGTTTCCGCATCATGCGCAAGGTGCCGCGCTCCGACGCCTTTGTGATTGTGCTGGTGTCTGCGGTCACCGTGGCGACGGACCTGGCCATTGCCGTTCTGGTGGGTGTGATTGTCGCCGCCCTGCGATTTGCCTGGGATCACGCCACCCACATGGTCATCAACAGCAAAGAGGACAACTTCGGTCGCAAGATCTACCTGGTGAATGGCCCGCTGTTTTTCGCCTCCACCACCAGCTTCCTCGAGCAGTTTGACGCCAATGATGACCCGGATGAGGTGATCGTCGACTTTGGTGGCTCCCGGGTCTGTGACCACTCCGCCCTGGAGGCGATCGACACCCTGGCCGAGCGCTACATGAAGCTGGGTAAGCACCTGCACCTGAGACATCTCTCCAACGAGTGCCGTACCCTGCTGCAGAAGGCCGGTAACCTGGTTGAAGTGAACGTCATAGAAGACCCTACCTACAAGGTGGCGGTGGACGATCTGGGCGGTTAATCCCGGCTTGACCTCCGAGTGCGCCGCAGCCTGTCTGCGGCGCACTGCGTTTAGGGCAAACGTGATTCACCCGTCAGTAGTGGTGTTCACCGACACTATCATGGTTCCTGCGCCATCCCCGTGATAGCGTGTCTCCTTCGACCATGCAGCCGCTGTGCGGCCCAACCTCAGGAGACCCCATGGGCAGACCCTTTATTCTCGACTGCGATCCCGGCCATGACGACGCCATCGCCCTGATCCTTGCCCTGGCCTGTGCCGAACTGGAACCCTTGGCAGTGACCACCAGTGCAGGCAACCAAACCCCGGATAAAACCCTCAATAACGCCCTGCGCCTGCTGACCCTGCTGGACCGTAAAGAGATTCCCGTCGCCGGTGGTGCCCAGAAACCCCTCTCACGGGAGCTGATCATCGCCGACAACGTTCATGGAGAGTCCGGCCTGGACGGGCCCAAGCTGCCAGATCCTGGCTTCGAACCTCTGGCCATCAACGCCGTCGAGCTGATGGCGGCAAAGATCGCCGCCAGCGATAAACCGGTGACCCTGGTGCCCACCGGCCCCCTGACCAACGTCGCCCTGTTGTTGGCCGGTCACCCTGAGCTGCACGCCAAGATCGACCGCATCGTGCTGATGGGCGGCGCCGCCACCCTGGGTAACTGGACGCCGGCGGCAGAGTTCAATATCTATGTGGACCCTGAAGCTGCAGACATGGTGTTCAAATCCGGCATCCCCATCACCATGTGTGGCCTTGAAGTCACTCACCAGGCACAGATCATGGACGAGGACATCGAGCGCATACGCGCCATCGACAACCCCATCGCCCAGGTGGTCGCCGAACTGCTGGACTTCTTTATGATCTACCACAGGGATCCCAAGTGGGGCTTTACCGGCGCGCCACTGCATGATCCCTGCACCATCGCCTGGCTGGTGGCCCCCGAGCTGTTTGAGAGCCGGGATTGCTGGGTCGGTATCGAGACCCGGGGGGAATACACCCAAGGGATGACCGTGGTGGATTACTATCAGCTCAGCGGCAAACCCGCCAACGCCACAGTGGTCACCGGTCTCAATCGTGAAGGCTTTGTGGACCTGCTGGCAGAGAAACTGAAGCACTACGACTAAGCCAAAGTAAGGTAAAGAACAAAGGGGCCCCAAGGCCCCTTTTTTAATTACCGCCAGGTGGTAGTGAACTTACCGGCTGATCACGCCTGCTTGTTTCTGCCAAACAGCTTTTTCCCCAGAGCCCCGAGACCTGCAAGAATGAAGATCCAGCCCTTTTTCAGAAACAGCATCAACACCGTCAGAAAGCCGGTTTTGGCCAGCACCTTGCCGGTAATCAGCGCACCAACACCGTAGGCCGCGACCTCGTCAATGTCCGGATTAAACTCATCATAGGTGTTGCCCGGATCAAACTTGGTCATGGCCATCACCGCATCCAGATTGGCATCGATTTCTGATTTCTGACTCATATCAGCGATGTAGTTGAGCACCAACACCCCCTGACGGCCCAGGGCGCGAATGTTGTAGTTGAGGATATTCTGCTCCGCCTCGCCAAATCGGATCTCCTTGGCCCAGTGCAGCTTATGGGTCTGCTGGTCGTAATAGGGCTCTGAGGCCCAGCCCACCAGCTCAATCGGGTCGTAGCCCTCCTTGACCCGATAGTCGCTCTCCTCCTTGGTGTCACGCTTCATCTGGGACAGCAGCTCACTGTAGTCGATCTTGGAGGCGTCCTCGTCGGACACATAACCATCGGCCTCATACTCGATGGTCACCGCCCAGGACTCGGCGTCAAACGGGGTCACCCCAGCAGGAAACAACATACCCAGGGGCTTCTGGCCTGGCGGGTTGCCCCACACATCCACCAACACCGTCTGCGCATCTTCAGGGCCCAGGAAGTAGAACTCGTCGCCCACTTCCAGAGTGGCGGGCGCCCCATCCAGCTTGATCTCCCCGGTGCGTTTGTCCAGAGACTCCCAGGTCTCTTTGGCCCAGGCCCAGTACTGCTCCTCCTCAGACAGCACCTGCTGCTGGGGCTGGGATTCGGCTTCGCTCTGCGGTTGTGGGTCTGCGGCCATGGCCGGCAGGGTCAGTGGCAACGCCAGGCCCAACAGGCCAGCGGCGATAAGCTGTTTCATGATGCGTCCTTGTCAAAAGGGAAAATTATCCGATCTCTAAGCGAAGCCCTGAAACTTACGCAGCCGGAGTCTGCACAGGCAAAGTCGCACGTGCATCTATGTTTGAGATGGCAATATACACAAAATCAATACCCTGGGCTGGCGTCAGGGTCACAGATCTGGTCTCAAAAAGACCAAGACAGGCTTAAGGTTGGGCCTGAACGCAAGTCAGTGGCTCGACGCCATAGCCCCACACCAGGCTTGCCTCGCCGTGATGTTCCCAGTAGCTCTCGTTCTGCCCCTGATAACGACTGCCACTGGCAGCCGGCTGCTGGAACATCAGGCTGCTCTGCTGGCGAAAGCGCACCTGGGCCGTAGGAATCAGGCTGGGATAAAAAGAGACAGACAGGGACTCACTTCCCCCACCACAGAGAAAGTCCGCACTGGCTGAAACAGGCAGCAATTGATACTGGGCTTGCAGCTCACTGATTCGGGTGCGGTAACTCTCCCTGACACAGCCTTGAGGATCGCCGCTTTTCCAGCACTGATTGCGCCCCTTTATCCAACCCCGTTGATACGCCGGCAAAATGTCAGACTCCTTTGACTCAGCCACTGCAGCGGCATACGCCCGGTCCAGCTGAGTATCCAGCTGTGCCAGCTCTGGTGTCTGACAAATCAGTGTCTCTATGCCGGAGAGCCCGGCGGCGTCACAGGAGAAACTGGGTGAGGAAGGGGCAGCACTGCAGGCGCACAAGGCCAGACAGAAAGAGGAGGTCAGCAGGTGTCTCATAGAACCTGGGATACAAAATGAAGGAGTGCTCTAAGCCTACCACAGAGAGGCACTCCTCCTTGTCATCAGAAGCGGTAGCTGAGGTTGTAACCGAAGCTGACCAGCTCGGTGTCACTGCCAAGTTTTCTGTAACTGGCGCTGACCCCGAGGCCCAGCCCCATGTCAAACTGGTAGCGCCAACCCAGGGTCATGCCCCCACCCAAGCCGCTGTCGTCCCACAGCCTGCGCCCTTCAGAGGTTTCTACATCGTAATCATACTGAATCGCCCTGAGGGTGGCATAGAGGGAGTTGCGCTGACTCACCCAGGCGGTGCCCCGCGCCGTCAGTTCCCAGGCCGAATAGTTAAAACTGCCATCATCGATGCCCACCAGCAGTTCGACGTCCATGCCATCTCCGGCAAGATAGTCGATGCCCAGGGCAAAGTTCTCATTCAACAGGTATTCGTAGCCAATGTACCCCTGAAAGGCCAGCTCCTCGTCCGGAGACTCTCCGCGAAGCTCCTGAATTCTGGCAAACTCCCCTTGTACTTCAAACTGATGGCTTGGCTCTGCCGCCTGTACCCAGAGTGGGCAACTCAACAACACTGCAGCGACAAGGTGCTTCATATCCATTTCCTTTTCTTGTTGATGTCAGTCTCTGTCGTCCGAAATTGCTACTGCCCGAACAACAAGCCCCATGAATACACCCGCGACTCGATTGCCTCAATGAGTTCTTTGATCAACAGCCAAAAGAAAAGTCAGGATCACGAACCTGACTCGATTCCCCATTTAAACCGGATTGAAAAACTGAAGTGTTTTAGGGAGAGAGTTTGGTCTAGAGTAAAAAAGTCCCTGAAGGAACAGGAGAACTCCCTTGAACAAGCCATCACTTATCACCCTGCTGGTACTAACCTCGACGCCAGCGCACGCCGATTACTTTATCGCCCCCTTTGCCGGCTACAGCTTTGGTACCAGCGACATCGAACTCAGCCGCAGTGACAACGCCGACGAATTCGATCTGGGCATCGATGAAGCCGGCCATGGCGGCATCATGCTGGGCACTCAAGTGGATGACACCGGCACCCTGTTCCTGCTGTACAGCCACCAGTCCACCCGGTTCAGCCAGTTGGTGCCCGGCCAGGGAACCGATGACCAGCTTGAGGTGGATTATCTGCACCTGGGCGGCAGCCGCTACTATCCCCTGAACGACTTCAGTCCCTATGTCACCGGCAGCCTGGGTCTGACCCAGTTTCGTCCCAAATCCGGCTCCAACGACACCCGCTTCTCACTGGGTATCGGGACCGGCCTGGAGTACCGATTGACGCCGACCCTGGCCCTGTTTGCCGAACTGCGGGGAATGGCCACCTTTACCGACTCCAGCGGCAGCCTGATCTGTCAGGATGAGGGGTGCGTGTGGCGGGTAAAGACCGATCTCTGGTGGCAGGGCCAGGCCAACATCGGCCTCAGCCTGTCATTCTGATGACACCCCCAGGCTCTGCGCCGCCTGCATCTTCAACCAAAACTGCTGCTGGCAGGGATTGGAGAAGCTCTTCTGATTGGGGCTGATGGCGAAACCTCTGTTGTTGAGCACTCGATAACTGATCCAGCACTCGGCACAGAGTTGATCAGCAGATTCCTGCTGCTCCTGTTCGCGGCGATACAGGAGCTCCACACCATTACTGAACCGGTACAGGCTCTCCTTGACCCTGACCTCGGCCAGCTCATCGCTATGATCAACCAAGCGGTCAATAGTATCCACCAGGCGCACCGGGCTGGCGCCCCCTTCGATGGCACTGATATAGGAAAAAAGTTGTTCCATAGACCCCTCTTCGCAGCAGAGAAACAGGAGCAGTCTAGAAACTTCAGGCTGAATTACAACCCATAAACTCTGGGGTTATCTTTCTGATAGATAAAGAAAAGCGCCAAAGATCTCACTTTGGCGCTTGAACTCGGAACAGCAAAGATCAGAGACGAATGCCGCCATCCACCTCGATGCAGCGCCCGGAGAAGTAATCATTGGCCACAATAAACTCCACCGCATGAGCCACCTCCTCTGCCAGCCCCAGGCGCCGGACAGGCACCATGTCCACCAGGCGCTGCAGCGCTTCCGGTTTCATGGCGTCGGTCATCTCGGTCTTGATCACTCCAGGCGCCACCACACCGGTGCGGATGCCGTAACGGGACAGCTCCCGAGACCAGCCCACGGCCATGGTGGCCACCGCCGCCTTGGAGGCGGAATAGTTGGTCTGGCCGATGTTGCCCGCCTTGGCCAGGGAGGAGATATTGATGATCACCCCGCGACTGCCGGTCTCCACCATCACTGCCGCCGCCTCACGGCCACAGAGGAAGGTACCGGTGAGGTTCACGTCAATCACCCGCTGGAACTGTTCCAGACTCATCTTGGCGGACACCTGACCGTCGCGGGCCTTGATCAGCATGCCGTCCATCAAAATGCCCGCATTGTTGACCAGCACATCCAGGGCACCAAAATCAGCTTTGATGGCGGCAAAGGTCTGCTCCACCTGGGCTTCATCGGTGATGTTCACCTGATAGCCCTTGGCGTCCATCCCCTTGGCGGCCAACTCCTGGCAGGTCTGGTCCAGGATCTGGGCCTGGATATCCAGCAGCACCAGCTTGGCCCCCTGGCTGCCAAGGCGTTCGGCCATGGCCAGACCCAGCCCACGGGCACCGCCGGTGATCACCACTACCTTGTCTTTGAGTTCCATCTGTTACTTCCCTTGTTGATGTTCAAACTGTTCAAAGATGCTGGAGAAATCCCGACCGCCATTGCCCTTGGCGGCGTGCAGGCGGAACAAACTGGTGGCCAGAGACCCCATGGGAGTAGAACTGTGACTGTCGGTGGCGGTCTGCATCGCCAGGCCGAGATCCTTGCACATGAGATCCACCATAAAGCCGCCCTGGTAGCCGTTGCTGGAGGGCACATTGGCCATCACATCCGGGCAGGGATTGTACTTCTCCAGGGTCCAGTTACCTCCGGAGCTCACCTTGATGATCTCCGACAGCACCTTGGGGTCCAGGCCGTTGTGAATGCCCAGCTGCAGCGCCTCACTGGTGCCGGCCATCAGCACCGCCAGCAGCATGTTGTTGCAGATCTTGGCCACCTGGCCGGCACCGGCGGCGCCGGCGTGGAAGATGTTGGCGCCCATGTTCTCCAGGATAGGGCGGGCCCGGCCAAAGCCGGCTTCGCTGCCCCCGCAGATGAAGGTCAGGGTGCCCGCTGCGGCACCCGCGGTGCCGCCGGAAACCGGGGCATCCACAAACTCGATGCCCCGCTTGGCAGCCGCCTCGGCCACCACCCGGGCACTCTCGGCATCGATGGTGGAGCTGTCAATCAGCAGGGTGTCCTGAGAAACGGTCTGAATCAGGCCGTCCTCACCCAGATAGAGGCCACGCACATGCTTGCCGGCAGGCAGCATGGTGATCACCACCTCGGCACCGGCAGCGGCACCGCAGCTTGAGTTACAGGGGATGGCGCCCTGCTCGGCGATGGCGTGCACCGCATCGTGATTCAAGTCGAACACCCGGACCGTGTGGCCCGCTTTAACCAGGTTGAGGGCCATGGGGCCGCCCATGTTGCCCAGTCCGATAAAGGCGATGGTAGCCATAACTACTCCTTGTTCCAGTTGCTCAATGGGTGCTCGCCCCAGGGGGGCGTCACCATGGCGTCAATGTGGGCCGCCGGTACCTCGGCAGCGCTGGTAAAGCGCCAGCTGGGCTGGCGATCCTTGTCAATCAGCAGGGCTCGTACCCCTTCGACAAAGTCGCCCATCTCGGCGCAGCGCACCGACAATACCAGCTCATGCTCAAACACCTGCTCCAGGGTCATATCCGCCCCCTGAGTCAGCTGGTGCCAAATCAGATGCATGGTGATGGGACTGCCTGTGGCAAAGGTTTTTACCGCCCTGTCGAGCCACTTTTCGTCACTCTCAAAGCCGCTCAGCCGCTCCACCACACTCTGCAGCTGATCACCGGCCATCAGATCATCGATATCTTTCTGGCGCGCCGATAACACGCTGGCCGGCAAGGCAGCTTCATCCTGCTGCTGATAGCCGCCGAGCAGGTCATCGATCAGTGCCTTGGCATCGTGGTTGTGCCACTCCAGGTGACACAGGTCAGTGAGCAGTTGCTTACGGCGGAAGTCCGCCACGGCAAAGTCCGCCAGCCCCACATAACGGGCGTCCAGGCCATTCATCTGGTAACCGGTCAGCCCCAGGAAACGGCCGCAGTGACCGGGCATCCGGTTGAGAAACCAGGTGCCGCCCACGTCAGGATAGAGGCCGATGGTGATCTCCGGCATGGCGATGCGGGAACTCTCGGTGACGATGCGGTGGCTGGCACCGGCCATCAGGCCCAGACCGCCGCCCATGACGATGCCGCCTCCCCAGAGAAGGATAGGCTTGTCATAAACATGGATCAGATGGTCGAGACGATACTCCCGGGTAAAAAAGGCTTCCACCTCGGGCACCCGCTGACCCGGGTGGGCCACGCAGGCGTCGTACATGGCGCGGATATCCCCGCCGGCACAAAACGCCTTGTCCCCGGCGCCATCGAGGATGACGCACTTGATCTCCTCCCGCTGCTGCCAGTCGAGCAGGGTCGCGTAGAGGCGATCCACCATCTCCAGGGAGAGGGCGTTGAGTGAGCGCTCACTGTTTAGGGTCAGGTGGCCAATCAGGGCGCCGCCGGCGCCCTGATGCTCCTGGATTCGAACCAGCTCACTCATCAGCAGTTCTTCCACTCGGGGGCACGCTTCTCAAGGAAGGCGTTCACCCCTTCGGCCTGATCTTCGCTGTCAAACAGGTCCAGGAACAGCTCCCGCTCCATCACCAGAGCCTGGCTGCGGGGCATGCTGCGCCCACTTTGCACCAGGGTCTTGCAGGCAGAGACCGCCACCGGGCTCTGCTTGCCCACCTTCTCCGCCAGAGTCAGGGCCGTGTCCAGGGCACACCCCGTATCCACCACCTCCTCCACCAGGCCGATGGAGAGGGCGCGATCCGCCTTGATGCGTTCGCCGCAGAGGATCATCCGCTTGGCCCAGCCCTCACCCACCAGAGCGGTGAGGTTCTGGGTTCCGCCGGCGCAGGGCAGCAGTCCCACTGTGGCTTCTGGCAGGGCCATCTGCGCCTGGGATTCTGCGATGCGAATGTCGCAAGCCAGCGCCACCTCCAGACCACCGCCCATGGCGTAGCCGTTGATGGCGGCGATGGAGACGCCGCGGAAGGCGGACAGGGCCTCAAAGGCACGGCCAAAGGCGCGGGCCATATCGGCGGCCACGCCCTTGTCACCCTCGGCAAACAATTTGAGATCGGCACCGGCGGAGAAGAACTTGTCCCCCTCTCCGGTGAGCACCAGGGCGTAGATATCGCGGTCGGTGTTCAGCTCGCCCACCAGTTGCTGCAATTCACCCAGGCTCTGCTGGGTCCAGGTGTTGGCGGGCGGATTGTTGATGGTCACCAGGACGGTGTGGCCCCGGCGCTCCAGTTTGAGAAATTCCATCTTCATGGCTCCTTGTGAGCGTGATTATTCGATTTGGCCAGCATTCTCATCCAGCAGACGACGGGCAACGATGAGGCGCATGATCTCGTTGGTGCCCTCCAGGATCTGGTGCACCCGCACATCGCGCACATGGCGCTCCAGTGGATACTCCTGGATATAGCCATAGCCGCCGTGGATCTGCAGCGCTTCATTGCAGACGGTAAAGCCCACGTCGGTGGCAAACCGCTTAGCCATGGCGCAGTAGGCGGTCTTTTCCGGATCGTTGCTGTCCAGTTTGAACGCCGCCAGGCGCACCATCTGCCGGGCGGCCACCAGCTCAGTGGCCATGTCCGCCAGTTTGAACTGCAGGCCCTGGAAGGCCGCCAGAGGCTTGCCGAACTGCTTACGCTCCGCCATATACTGCTGAGCCCGTTCCAGGGCCGCCTGGGCGGTGCCCAGGGAGCAGGCGGCGATGTTGATGCGGCCGCCATCCAGCCCCTTCATGGCGAAGGTAAAGCCCTGGCCCTCCTCCCCCAGCAGGTTCTCCGCCGGCACCCGCACATTGTCGAAGGTCACCAGGCGGGTGGGCTGGGCGTTCCAGCCCATCTTCTCCTCCGCCTTACCATAGACGATCCCCTCGGCATCGGCAGGCACGGCGATGGCGCTGATCCCCTTGGGGCCCTCGGCGCCGGTGCGACACATCACCACCAAAAGCTCGGTGCTGCCGGCACCGGAGATGAACATCTTGGAGCCATTAATCACATAATGATCACCGTCCCGTTCCGCCTTGGTGCGCAGGGAGGCGGCGTCACTGCCGGCCCCAGGCTCGGTCAGGCAGTAGGACGCCAGTTTCTCACCGGTCACCAACTGAGGGCACCAGGCATCCTTCAGGGCCTGGGTGCCCCAGGAGGCCACCATCCAGGTGGCCATATTGTGGATGGTGATCATGGCGGTGGTGGCGGTGCACCCCTTGGAGAGCGCCTCGAAGATCAGCGCCGAGTCCAGGCGGGACAACCCCATGCCCCCAGCCTCTTCCGGGGTGTAGAGGCTGCAGAAGCCCAGTTCACCGGCGCGCTGAATCACATCCTTGGGGAAGTGGTGGTCTTTGTCCCACTGCCCGGCATAGGGAGCCAGCTCCGCCTCGGCGAACTGCTTGGCCACCTCGATAAAGGCCTGCTGGTCTTCAGTCAGGTTGAAGTTCATATCGGCTCCCTCTTACTTCAGCGCAATGGTCAGGTTCTGACCGGCGACGATGCCGGACTCTGGCCAGCGGGCGGTAATGGTCTTGGTCTCGGTGTAGAAACGCACCGCCTGCTTGCCATAGGCATGCAGGTCGCCGTAGAAGCTGTTCTTCCAGCCAGTAAAAGAGAAGAACGGCAGTGGCACTGGGATGGGCACATTGATCCCCACCTGGCCCACTTCGATCTCATGCTGATACTTACGCGCCGCGGCGCCGGAGTTGGTGAAGATGGATGTGCCGTTACCGAAAGGGTTGGCGTTGATCAGCGCAATGGCGTCGGCCAGGGTGTCCACTTCTGTGGTGCACAGCACAGGACCGAAGATCTCCTCCTTGTAGATGCGCATCTGGGGAGTGACGCCGCTGAACAAGGTAGGCCCCACCCAGTTGCCGGACTCATGGCCCTCGACGGTGAAATCGGACCCATCCAGCAGACAGTTGGCGCCTTCCTCCTTACCGGCCTGAATCAGCTCCAGCACCCGAGCCTTGGCGGCAGGGTTGATCAGCGGGCCATAGCCGGCCCCCTCGTCGTCCCACAGGCCCGGGCGCACCTTGGCCAGGGCCTCCTTCAGTTCGGGGATCCACTGTTTGGATTCGCCCACAAACACCGCCACGGAGATCGCCATGCAGCGCTGACCGGCGGCGCCCACGGACGCCCCCACCAGCTGGTTAATCACGGTGTCCTTGTCCGCATCGGGCATCACCACCATGTGATTCTTGGCACCGGCGAAAGCCTGCACACGCTTGAGATGCTCAGTGCCGGTCTTGTAGATGTACTGACCCACAGGCACCGAGCCCACGAAGGAGATCGCCTTGATGTCCGGGTGGGTGAGGATGCCGTCCACCACCTCTTTAGCGCCATGGACCACGTTCAGCAGCCCCTTGGGTGCACCGGCCTCTTCAAACAGCTCGGCCAGCAGCATGGGGGTCATGGGGTCCTGCTCTGAGGGCTTGAGTACGAAACCGTTGCCACAGGCGATGGCCATGGGGAACATCCACAGGGGGATCATCGCCGGGAAGTTGAAGGGGGTGATGCCAGCGCACACACCCAGAGGCTGAATGTAGCTGTAGGTGTCGATACCACGGGCCACGTTCTCCACGGTCTCGCCCATCATCATGCTGGCAATGTTGGCCGCCTGCTCCGCCACCTCAATGCCACGCCATACATCCCCCTTGGCGTCGGCAAAGGTCTTACCGGTCTCCTGGGCCAGCACCTTGGCGATGCGGTCGTGATTCTCCTTCAGCAGGTGCTGATAGCGCAGCATCAACCGGGCACGATCGGACACCGGGGTCTCCCGCCACTGCTCCTGAGCCGCCTTGGCGCTGGCCACCGCCTGGTTCACTTCCGCTTCGGTAGCACAGTTCAGTTGGGCAATGGGGCCGTTATCGGCCGGGTTGGTCACCTGAATCTGCTGCTGACCGCAGCCATCGGTGTATTCACCGCCGATCAGGTGCTTCACTTGTGTGGTCATTGTTGCTTCTCCCGTTGATGGGGCCGTCCGCGTTTGGTGTGGAATAGTTGTCAGCGTCGGACGGCCGGTCCTTGTCTGTTATCGCGAAAATTAAACCAGTTCGATGGCCATTGCCGTGGCCTCGCCGCCGCCGATGCACAGGGAGGCGACCCCCTTGCTCAGGCCGCGACCTTTGAGGGCGTGCACCAGGGTCACCAGCAGGCGGGTGCCGGAGCAGCCGATGGGATGACCTAGGGCACAGGCACCGCCATTGACGTTCACCTTGGCGTGATCCAGCCCCAGCTCATCGATGGCCAGCATGGTCACCATGGCAAAGGCTTCATTGATCTCATACAGGTCCACCTCGTCACGCTGCCAACCGGCGCGCTCCAACAGGCCATTGATGGCACCGATGGGGGCAATGGTGAACTCCTCCGGCGCCTGAGAATGGGTGTGGTGCGCCGCAATACGGGCCAGGATGGGCAGACCGTTGGCGCGGGCATAACCGGCACTGGTCACCACCATGGCGGCGGCACCGTCGGAGATGGAGCTGGCGTTGGCGGCGGTGATGGTGCCCTGCTTACTGAAGGCGGGACGCAGGGTGGGGATCTTATCGGGACGTGCGTTACCGGGCTGCTCGTCCACGAAAACGGTCACCTCACCCTTGCGGGTCTTGATGGTCACAGGTGCGATCTCAGCCGAAAAGGTACCCGCTTCGATGGCGGCATTAGCCCGCTTGAGGCTTTCCAGCGCGTAATCATCCATCCGCTCCCGGGTCAGGCCATAAGCATCGGCAGTACCTTGAGCAAACACCCCCATCGCCTTGCCGGTATAAGCGTCTTCCAACCCGTCGAGGAACATGTGATCCAGTACCTTGCCGTGGCCCATGCGCATGCCATCGCGGGCCTTGTCCAGCAGGTAGGGAGCCTGTGACATGCTCTCCATGCCGCCAGCCACCACCACCTGAGCACTGCCTGCTCGCACCAGATCATGGGCCAGCATCACGGTTTTCATCCCGGAACCACACACCTTGTTCACTGTGGTGGCACCACAGGACTGTGGCAAGCCGGCCTTGAGAGTCGCCTGGCGGGCCGGAGCCTGGCCCTGGCCAGCCGGCAGAACACAGCCCATCAGCACTTCGTCCACCTGCTCGGGAGAGACACCACTCTGTGCCAGGGCGGCACCAATGGCGATGGCCCCCAACTCGGGAGCAGGGACACCGCTCAGGGCGCCCTGAAAACCACCCATGGCTGTGCGGCTCGCCGCAGCAATCACAACCTCAAGATCCTTGATCATTGTTAACTCCTTGTAATGCGATTCATCCTAGGTTACTCGATGCGTGACGTTTACGGCAACGTAAACTTTGGTTTAATGGATGGCCAAAGTTTGTCCAGCCGTAAGCCCACGCTGACGGAAACTCCACTATCCTTATGGAGATCCCATGACAAACAGATGGCAATTCAATGGATAACACGGGACAAATGATGGTTAGCTGGCTGACCCGCACCCTGGAGGTCAGCGCCGCACTGCTGATTTTCGTCATCGGAGTGGGGATATTGGTGGTCGCTTACCTCTACGTAAAGGATGTCACTCAGACCCAGCAGGCGATTCGACGTAATTACCCGGTGATCGGCCGTTTTCGCTACTGGTTCGAGCATATGGGGGAGTTTTTCAGGCAGTACTTCTTCGCCCTGGACCGGGATGAAATGCCCTTTAACCGGGCTCAGCGCAGCTGGGTCTACCGAGCCGCCAAGAATGTGGACAGCACCATCGCCTTCGGCTCCACCCGCCCCCTAAATCAACCCGGTGACATCATTTTCCTCAACTGCCTGTTTCCCACCTTGAAAGAGGACGCAGTGCCGCCAACCCCGGTCACCATCGGCGAAGGGGTCGCTCGCACCCCCTATACCACCGCCAGCTTCTTCAACATCTCCGGCATGAGCTTCGGCGCCCTCAGCGTTCCTGCGGTACGAGCGCTGTCCATCGGTGCCCATGAAGCCGGCATCTGGATGAATACCGGAGAGGGGGGCCTGTCCCCCTATCACCTGGAAGGCGGCTGCGACATCGTGTTTCAGATAGGCACCGCCAAGTACGGTGTCCGCGATACCGATGGCAAGCTGTGCGATGAGAAACTCAAGGAGGTAGCCCGGCACCAACAGGTGCGGATGTTCGAGATCAAGATGAGCCAGGGCGCCAAACCCGGCAAAGGTGGCATACTGCCCGGAGGCAAGGTCACCGCAGAGATCGCCAAGATCCGCGGCATCCCCGAAGGTGAGGATTCCATCAGTCCCAATGGCCACCCGGAGATCCGCAATGTGGACGACCTGCTGGATATGATTGTCCGGGTCCGAGAGGTCACCGGCAAGCCCTGCGGCTTCAAGGCGGTGATTGGTCACAGCGGCTGGGTGGAAGACCTGATTGCAGCCATCAAGGCAAGGGGCATGGAGAGCGCCCCGGATTTCATCACTGTGGACTCCGCCGATGGCGGCACCGGTGCCGCTCCCCAGTCGCTGATGGACTTTATGGGTCTACCGCTAAAACGCAGCCTGCCCTATATTGTCGATACCCTCGAGGCCCATGGCCTCAGGCAAAGAATCAAGGTGATGGCGTCCGGCAAGCTGGTGAACCCTTCCGATGTCGCCTGGGCCCTGTGTGTCGGCGCCGACTTCGTCAACTCTGCCCGGGGCTTCATGTTCTCCTTGGGCTGTATTCAGGCTTTGCAATGCAATAAGAACTCCTGCCCCACCGGCATCACCACCCATGATCCCAAATTGCAGAAGGGGCTGGTGGTGGAGGATAAGGCCAGACGTGTGGCTCACTACGCCAGGAACCTGATGCATGAAGTCGGGGTGATCGCCCACTCCTGTGGGGTGCGAGAGCCCAGGTTACTGCGACGGGATCATGCCCAGATCATCAATGATCATGGCCTGCCGGTCTCTCTGGACGCCGAAGATCAACGCATCTGAATAGACAACAGAGGGCAGTGTTGCGCTGCCCTTTACAGAGTAAAAAAGCTCCCCACATCCAAACACCCGATGATACTTAAATCACTTCCCCGCACACCCTGGTTAACAACAGGTTCACACTTCACATTTTCACACACTGAAACCCGCTATTTCGTTACCGGATCCGGCCACCTTTGCCGCCAATGACCATTGTGTCGTGATCCGGATCACTCCTTAACGCCAGCTGAACCAAAATCCTCTCTCGCTGAAAGTTTTGCTTATACCCCTGCAACTTTTCTTCGCTCCATAAAATTAGCAGCAACTAATAAAGTGGTAACTAAAGAAAAGTAAAGCACTCAGAGGTATCTTATGAAACGTCGCTCCTATCAAGCTCTTACCGCAGTTCTGCTGCTTACTGTCTCCGCTGGTCTGGCGGCTGCCGAAGGCGGCAACCCCAAGAAAGGCAAGCACCTCTATAAGAAACACTGCAAGGCCTGCCACAGCCAGAACAGTGAAGCGATGGAACTGACTCCCATGTCCAAGACCATGGCGCAGTGGGACCGCTTCTTCCAGCGCAACAAGCACAAGGCCAAGCCCGAAGTGTTCCAGGGACTCTCCGACCAGGCTCTGAAGGATGTCCAGCAGTTCCTGTATGACCACGCTGCGGACTCCGACCAGCCAGCCACCTGCGGTTAATCAAACAACAACAAGCCCTTAAGGAAATGATGATGAAACCCACACTCGTAGCATTAGTCGTCTCACAAGCGCTGATTCTGCCCCAGGCGATGGCCGCAGACAGCACCGAGAAATCCATCGACGATCTCAAGCGCCAGCTGGCCGAGGTCACCGAAGAGCTGGAGTACCTGTCTGAGCGCGTCGACAAGCCTGAGAGCCATGCCGCCACCGACCGTGTGCTGATCACCGGTGACTTCCGCACCAAGGCCCACAGCCTGCACTACCAGGACGTGGTCTGGAGCCCAGGCGTTACCGTTGCCACCCCAATGGGCAGAATGCCCATGTCCATGAATGGCCCAGGCTTCGTGCCCACCGCCCAGGACATCGACAACGACGTGTTCTACACCACCCGCCTGCGCCTCAACCTCAAGGCCAAGGTATGGGACAACGTCAGCTTCGCCGGCCGCCTGACCATGTTCAAGAACTGGGGTGACTCCACCGAAGTCAACGTGTTTGACTCCTGGAACTCCTTCACCATGGACGGCACCAGTAGCGGCCACCCCAATGGCGACACCGTTCGCGTTGAACGCGCCTACTTCGACTGGAAGAACATCGGCGGCACCGAGTTCTACCTGTCCGTCGGCCGTCGCCCCTCCAGCTACGGCTACCCCACCAACTTCCGTGAGAACGAGCTGCGTGGCGGCACCCCCTCAGGTCATCTGGTGAACTTCAACTTCGACGGCGCCACCGTGGGTTACCACACCGAGCACCTGACCGGCATGGAGGGCCAGGTGGTTCGCTTCTGTTACGGCCAGGGCTATGAGTCCCAGTGGGGCAACGGTGAGCTGTTCGGCAACACCTCGGTAGACGATGTCCACCTGGGTGGCTTCAACATCGACATCCTCAACGATGGCACCAACTTCCTGCAGTTCATCCTGTTTGGCGCCAAGGATGTGGCCGACGGTTTCAAGGGCACCATGTCCATGCCCGACGAGCTGCTGGCGATGTTTGGCCAGGACGGCATGGGTAACGTTACCCCTGTGGTTCGCTACCAGCCCAGCACCAACATCGGTGAGATCTACCTGAGCGGCCTGACCTTTGTCCGTGAAGAGGACAACGGCATCAAATGGTTCACCTCTCTGGGCTGGACCCGCACCGACCCCAACGGCAACTTCGGCATGTTTGGCGGCCTGAACAACGATCCACTGTACGGCATGAACGAAGACGGCTCCATGGCTGGCCCCATCGGCACCACTGACAACGAAGCGCACGACGGCTACTCCATCTACGCCGGTATCCAGATCCCCGTCGGCGATGGCAAGTTCGGCCTGGAGTACAACTACGGCTCCAAGTACTGGACCCCCTTCACCCAGGCTCAGGACGATCCCATCGGCAGCAAGCTGGCGACCCGTGGTCACGCCTACGAGGGTTACTACATCCATGACATCAATCCAAAGATGTTCGTGAAGTTTGCGGCCCTGTACTACGACTTCGAGTACACCGGTTCCGGCTCCCCGGTAGGCGCTCCACAGAACATTGATGAGGTTCTGGCTGGCCAGGCATTCAGCATGCTGCCTGCGATGGACACCGCATTCGACGTGAATGCCTCCATCACAGTGAAGTTCTAAGTTTCATCATCTCGGCGGCCCAACCTCAACACCAGAGGGGACGGCCGCCTCTCCAGGGAAAAGATATGCGCACATTACTGATTACGACTCTGCTGACCGGCCTGATGTTGCCGGTTGGCGCACATGCGGAGAATCCTCACAAGGAGTTTATCTCCGGCCCCATCAACAGCGGCAGCGAAGCCACCGCCCAATGCATCGAGTGTCACGAAGAGCACACCGAAGCCTTTATGAAGACCAGTCACTGGACTTGGGCCAAGGAGCAAACCGTCAACGGCAAGACCGTGAAACTGGGTAAAAAGAACGCCATCAACAACTACTGCGTTTCCGTCTCCAGCAACGAACCTCGCTGCACCAAGTGTCATGCCGGTTACGGCTATGAAGACGCCAAGTTCGACTTCCAGGACGCCACCAAGGTGGACTGCCTGGTCTGTCACGACACCACGGGTACCTACAAGAAGGACCTCAGTGGCTACGCCTTCAAGAGCGTCGATCTGGTGAGAGTCTCCCAGAACGTGGGTGCCCCGGTTCGTGACAATTGCGGCAGCTGCCACTTCTTTGGCGGCGGCGGCGACGGCGTGAAGCACGGTGACATGGACTCCAGCATGGCCTATCCGGACAAGGCTCTGGATGTGCACATGGATGCCGACGGCATGGATTTCCAGTGCCAGGACTGCCACAAGGGTGAATCCCACACCATCAAAGGCCAGGCGATGAGCGTCTCTCCAGGCGCCACCGATCACCTGGAGTGCACCAGCTGCCACGAAAACGACGTCCATAAAAACGCCAAACTTAACCGCCACACTGAGAAGGTGGCTTGTCAGACCTGCCACATCCCTGAGTTCGCCAAGGTTGAGCCCACCAAGATGTGGTGGGACTGGTCTGAAGCGGGCCAGGATCGCGAAGAGACTAAGAACCAGTGGGGCCGCAAGGACTACATGAAGAAGAAGGGCAGCTTCGTCTGGGGCCAGAAAGTTCAGCCCGAGTACGCCTGGTACAACGGTACTGCTGACGCCTACCTGTTTGGCGACAAGATGGACCCGGCCAAGGTGACCCCTCTGAGCAAGCCTGCCGGCACCAAAGATGACGGCGAGTCCAAGATTTACCCCTTCAAGGTGCACCGTGGCAAGCAGCTGTACGATGCCAAGCACATGGTATTTGTTCCTACCAAGGTGTTTGGCAAGGACGGCTACTGGAAGACCTTCGACTGGGACAAGTCCGCCACCGCAGGCATGAATACCCATCCGTCCATGCAGGCCAAGGGGCTGACCTACAGTGGCCAGAAAGGGTTTGCCGAAACCGAGATGTGGTGGCGTATCAACCACATGGTTTCTCCAAAGACCGAAGCTCTGAAGTGCAGCGCCTGCCACAGCAAGAAGGGCCGTCTGGATTGGGAAGCCCTGGGCTATGACCAGGACCCCATGAAAGCTAAGAAGAAGAAGTAACCTAGGGGCGTAACCCGGGGCTCCTCCCGGGACCAAGGTTGGCCCGCCGTTTGGCGGGCCTTTTTTGTGCCTGCCTGTCTCGGCTGAGCAATCGCTAAAAAGGCACAGATTCTCTCTGGACAACCAGGAGTCTGGTGATAATAATTCTCATTAATGAAAGTGATAGCAAACAAGGAGTCGCCCCATGACCTCGGAGATCCATCGCTGGTTACGACGAGACCCTGACCCCGAGACCCGCAGCGAACTTCAGCGACTGCTGGAGTGCAACGACCAGAAAGAGCTCGAGCAGCGATTCTCCGGTCGCCTCGCATTTGGCACAGCCGGCCTTCGGGGCGTTGTCGGCGCAGGTCCCAACCGGATGAACCGGCTGGTGATCCAGGAAACCGCCACCGGTCTGGCTCAATATCTGCTTGCCCAACAGGTCAATGCCCACAGTCGCGGGGTGGTCATAGGTTACGATGGCCGCCCCGACTCCCGTCAGTTTGCCGAGGACACCGCAGCGGTACTTACTGCGCACGGTATTCCTGTCTACCTCACCGTCCGGGTCGCCCCCACTCCCCTAGTCGCCTTTGGGGTCAGGCACCTGAATGCCGCCGCCGGCGTGGTGGTCACTGCCAGCCACAACCCGCCGCAGTACAACGGTTTTAAGGTCTACTGGGGCAATGGCGCTCAAATTATCCCTCCTCATGACAAAGGCATCGCCAGTCAGATAGACGCTGCGGCTCGCTCCGAGCTGTCGATGATGGCATTGGACCTGGCCCAAGAGAGCGGCCTGCTGACCATGCTGGACTCCACCTTCTATCAGGACTATCGCCAGGCCCTGGGCCGCAGCCCTCTGCTATCCAATCACACCACCCCGGAAGCCATCAGCCTGGCGTACACCGCCATGCACGGTGTGGGCGCAGAGATGGCAGAGGCCTTACTCAAGGATGCAGGCTTTCATCAGGTCTACAGCGTGGCTGCCCAGCGGGAACCTGACGGCCGCTTTCCCACGGTACACTTCCCCAACCCGGAGGAGCCGGGCGCCATGGATTTGGTGATCGCCGAAGCCGCCAAATATCAGGCCACCCTGGCGGTGGCCAACGATCCCGATGCGGATCGACTGGCGGTGGCGGCGCGCACTGAAGACGGCCACTACCAGATGCTCACCGGTGATCAGGTGGGGGTGCTGCTGGGTCACTACCTGCTCAGTCGCACCACGCCCTCGCAATCGCTGGTAGGCACAACCGTGGTCTCCTCCTCGTTGCTTCAGCGTATTGCCCACAGTGCCGGGGCCCACTACTACCAGACCCTGACCGGGTTCAAGTGGCTCACCAATGTGGCCATGGAGAAACAGTCAGACGAACGCCGCTTCCTGTTCGCCTACGAAGAAGCCCTGGGCTACACCGTTGGCAACCTGGTGTGGGATAAGGATGGCCTCTCTGCCCTGGTCGCCTTTGCTCAGTTGACCGCCGAACTGGCCAGTAAGGGGCTGACCCTGTGGGACAGGCTGGAATCGCTCTATCGACAACATGGCCTTCATCTCAATGCCCAGCACAGCATTGCCCTGTCCCCGGGCGCACCTGCCATAGGCGATGCACTTAGGGCCGCCCCCCCTCAGCAGATTGCCGGCGAACCCATCACTGCCACCACCGACTTGAAGCGCGCCACCATTCAGTACAGCGACGGCCGCCAGGAGGCGGTCAACCTGCCCGGCAGCGACGTACTGATCTACCAGTTGGCCAGTGGCGACCGGGTCGTAGTGCGCCCCTCGGGCACAGAGCCCAAGATCAAGTGTTACTACGAGGTGGTGGAAACCGTGCAGGAGCAGGAGTCCCTGGAACAGGCCCAACAGCGGGCAACAGCGCGAATGTCAGAGTTGATCGCCGCCCACCAGTCCAGCCTCGGCTGACCTTGCTACCTGAATTTCAGCAAAAAAAGAGGACCCCAGGGTCCTCGAGTGCAGCCGACACAAACGGCTAATGGGAAGGCTTCTGAGACGAAACCTTCTGAGATGAAACTAGTGAATAAAGGCGTGCTCGATGCTGGTCACCAGGGGGCGGAACCAGGGCTGCCCCTGACTCTCCCAGGAAGCCAGCAGGCTACGGTGACACAGATGGTCGAAGCCATCGAGCTCAAAGGCCACCAGATCACCACTGGCCAGGTGGGGCCTGATCAGGGCGGCGGAGATAAAGCCTATCCCCTCTCCCCGCAGCAGCGCCTCAACCATCAGGTGCAGATCCCCGCAGGATACCTGATAGCTGAAATCCTCCAGCTCCAGCTTCTTGTTGGCAAGGTTCTGTACCAGCAGATCCCGGGAACAACAGCCGGGTTTGGCCACATAGAGGGTGTGATCCATCAAAGCTTCCAGGCTCTGCTCATCAATACTGCTGAGCAGGGTCGGGTTGGCCACAAAGATCACCTTGTCCGGTGGCAAAGGGTGACGCCAGCAGTTGCTCAGACTCAGGGGTTGAATGTGTTCGGTGATGGCGATGTCGTAGCGCCCTTCATTGATGGCAGCAATCACCTGATCGCTGGCAAGGTAGTCAAACTCTACCGAGTGCTTCTTCTCACGATTAAATTCGCTCAATGCGACAGGAAAGTAGCTGGCACCGAATGCCGGTGTACAACAAAGCCTCAGAGCATCGCTGCCACTTTGTTGCAACCGGGAAAACAGCTGACGCTCCATCTCCAGCAGCCGCCGTCCATGATCCAGAACCAACTCCCCTGAAAGGGTCGGCCTGATGGGAGTCAGCTGTCGATTCAGCAGCACTGCACCACAGCGCTCCTCCAGCGCCTTGATCCTCTGAGAGGCGGCCGAGTGGGTGATGTTCAAGGAGGCCGCAGCTTTAGAGATGCTGCCCAGCTCCACTGACAACACCAGGGTTTTAAGGTCCTGGGTCTTCATACAAAGTCCTTACCTGAGGGCGCGTTGCACCAGAAACTGATCTCAGAGTAACAATTAGTTTTAGTATTTCCTAATATAAAAATAACCACCGTGATCCAACGCAGAATCCCATGGGTCTACACTGATTGAAATGGCCTATGAGGAGCGCACTATGAAATCTCTCAAGGTACTGGCCCTGTGTGGCAGCCTGAGGCAGGAATCACTGAACCGAAAGCTGATGCATCAGGCTATGGCTCTGACGCCCAAAGGGGTCGACGTGCAGGAGGGAAAGATCTGCGCCATCCCCCTCTACAGCCAGGACCTGCAACAGATGGGGTTTCCCGAACCGGTGGAGGCACTGCACAGGCAACTGATGGACTCCGATGCAATACTGCTGGTAACCCCGGAATACAACTACTCCATCCCCGGGGTACTGAAGAACGCCATCGACTGGCTGTCGAGATACTCTCCCCACGGGTTCAATAACAAACCAGTGGCCATCATGGGCGCAAGCCCCGGAAGAATGGGAACCTGTCGGTGCCAGTATCATCTTCGTCAGGTGATGGTGTTTCTCAACGCTTGGGTATTGAACAGGCCTGAAGTGATGGTGAGCGAAGCACACCTGGCCTTTGATGAGCAGGGTAATCTTAAGGAAAATAGACTCAGGGAGCTGGTGGAAAGCCAGATGCAGGCACTAAGCCAGATGATTCACGGCGAGTAAACCCGCAGCGGCGCCAAACGGCGCCGCTGCAGTTTCAGTGTCGACTGGCGAAGCTCAGATGCAGTGAACCGATGAGGCCCACCTGCTGCTGCAGTTCGCTGCTGCACTGCTCCACCTCCTGAGTGGAGGCCAGGTTGCCTTGAGTCAGCTCCTGAATCTCCGCCAGACTGCCGGCGATCTCATTCACAGCCTGCCTCTGCTGCACCGCAGCGGTCGCCGTCTGCCCGGCCATATCGTGGGCCAGTTCAATCTGACGGTTGATCTGCTCAATCTCGCTGGCGCTGGTTTGCGCGGCAACGGCACAGGCATCCGCCAGCTGATGATTGTGCTCCATCTTCTCGACCCAGAGCTTCAGCGTATGATGCATCCCTTCAATGCTGTTCTGGATCTCCGTGGTTGCCTGTTGAGTTCGATTGGACAGTGCACGCACCTCATCGGCCACCACGGCAAACCCCCGCCCCTGCTCTCCGGCCCGGGCAGCCTCGATGGCGGCATTGAGTGCCAGCAGGTTGGTCTGCTCGGCAATGCCATCGATCTCCTTCATCGCCAGGGCCACCTTATCCGCTTCCCCGTGAAGCTCTCCGGCGTGCTCTGCCGCCGCCTTGACCTCCTGGGCCAGGGTACGAATCTGATCACGACTGCCCAGCATATCCCTTTGGGCCCCGTGACAGGACTCTCTGGATTGCAGTGTGCTGTGGGCCGATTCCTCGGCGCAGTTGGCGATCTCGCCCACGGAAACATTGAGCTCCTCGACGGCCGTGGCGATCTGATCCAGGCGGGCATTCTCCTGACGCACTCCCTGCTTAGCCTGTTCACTGAGCCCCACCAGGGTAGAGGACATGGCATCCAGGTGCTGCGACGCGTCCCGGGTTCGCCCCAGCACGCCGGTCATCCTTGCCTGGGACATCTGCAACTGAAACTCAAGAATGCTGCTGCTGCCATGACCAGAAAATACATAACGGCTGACGCTGTCGTACTCCTGCTGCAGCTTCATCAGCATCGCCGGTACCCGAAACGCCTCATCGAAGAACAGCATCAGCATGGCGGCGACCATGGCCAGGCCACACAGCACCAGCCAGGGCTGGAACAACCACCCTACGGCGGCGAAACCCAGCGCCAGAATGACTCCGGACAACCAGCGGCGGCGAACCAGAGTCAGGGTTCGGCTCACTGGCCGCCCCTGATTCAGCCTCAAATAGACCTCACTGGCCCGCTCCTTCAGCTCTGGTGTGGTGGCCCGCCTGACCGACTGGTACCCCACCACCTGACCATGCTCGAAGATGGGGGTAACAAAGGCATCCACCCAGTAATATCGCCCATCCTTGGTGCGGTTCTTCACTATGCCACGCCAGGGTTTCTGATCTTTCAATGCATCCCAAAGCTCCTTGAAGGCAGCCTTGGGCATCTCAGGGTGACGCACCAGATTATGATTGTGACCGATCAGCTCAGACTCATCGAAGCCGCTGATCTCGATAAAGGCGGGATTTGCGTAGGTAATGATGCCACGCAGATCTGTAGTGGAAACCAGCTCCTCTCCCTGAGGAACCACAACCTCTTCGTTGACGATATGACGCTCTCGTCTCATGTGACCTACATCCTGTAGTTGGTTTGAGTAAATCAAGCTTAGGTCACATTTTACTTGTTGCTAAATAGCTTTACCACGTGGTAGGGCGGAAACTTTTTTCCGACTTATCTCAATTTAGCGCCATATTTCATCAGCTTGCGCATTATTCACCCGAAAGATCGTTCAGATCATAAGGGGTCTGCTGGTAGACGCAGTAGTTGAGCCAGTTGGAGAACAGCAGGGCACCATGGGCATGCCAGCGCGCATGGGGAGGCAGCGTCGGGTCGTCCTTGGGATAGTAATTTTTCGGCAATGCTGGTTCGGCACCCGCCGCCAGGTCGCGACGGTATTCATCCTGCAAGGTGGTACGGGTGTATTCCGGATGGCCGGTCACGAACAGGTTGCGATTGTCCCTGCTGGTCACCAGGTAGGCCCCGGCCTCGTCTGACTCAGCCAGTACCTGAAGCTCCGAGTGGGCTTTCAGCCGATCCAGGCTGACCTGAGCAAAGCGTGAATGGGGCACCCAGAACTCATCATCAAACCCTCTCAGTAGAGGAATATGACCATGGGCGCGGCGATGACGGAACACCCCTGAGATCTTATCGTCTCTCAGGTAGCGCTTCACCCCGTAGAGGTGGTAGAGCGCGGCATGGGCGGCCCAGCAGAGGAACAGCACCGAGGTGGCATGCTTTTGCGACCAGTTGATGATGTCACAGATCTCCGGCCAGTAGGTGACCTCCTCAAACTCGAAGTTACCCAGGGGCGCCCCGGTGATGATCAGGCCATCGTAGTTGTTGCCCTTCACCTGTTCGAAATCCCGGTAGAAAGCATCCATATGGTCGCTGGGCGTGTGCTTGGAGGCTTTGCGGTGAATTCTCAGCAGCTCCACGTTGACCTGGAGCGGCGAGTTACCCAATAACCTCAGCAACTGCGTCTCGGTCTCGATCTTATTGGGCATCAGATTAAGGATCAGCAAGCGCAAAGGACGGATGTCCTGAGACGCCGCCCGCTCCTCGGACATAACAAAAATGTTCTCGCTGCGCAGGATCTCCGACGCCGGCAACTGACTGGGTATTCTTACTGGCATAAACAACCTCCTAGAGTTCCATTTATAACAGGACATCTAGACGGCTACAACTCCAGAGCTCCAAGTTAACCACGGACGTGATCCTGACCCGGTTCTCTCCGGTAGGACGTGGATGGTGTTAACACTTTGGGAACAGATATTTACAGCCGGAACTGCTATGATCCCGCTACCAGACACATTATGAAGACATCATGAGCCAACTCTCTGCCATTATCATCGGCGCCAACGCGGGTCTGAGCCAAACCCTGGCCCAACAGCTGGCCGCCGAGGGGATCCGTCTAGGCCTGATGGCCGCGAACCTCTCCGCCCTGGACTCTCTGCTGCAACAGCTGCCCGACAACACCCTGTGCAGCGAGATCGATATTTTCGATCCCACTCAGTGCCGTCAGGCGCTGAACGACCTGTGGCAGCAGTTGGAGGGGGCTCAACTGGTGATCATCAATACCGCTGCCAACCACCAGGAGCTGGAGCTGCCCTGGGAGGCAGACAAGATGGTATTGGATGTGAATGTTACCGGCTTCACCGCACTGGCCAACGGCGCCTTTGCCCTGTTCAGGGATCAGAAATATGGTCAGTTGGCGGCCATCACCTCCATCGCCGGGGAGCGCGGCGGTGCCAGCAGTGCCTTCCACGCCAGCAAGGCGTTTCAGCAAAACTACCTGCAGGGGCTGAGACTCCACGCCCAGCGCCTGAAACTGCCCATCACCATCAGTGACCTGCGCCTGGGTTACATCGACAAGATGCAGGCCCGGGGCAGCAAGGCCTGGGGTGCCCCCCTGGAGGTCGTCTCCCGCCAGATTCTGGCGAATCTCAAGAAGGCCAAAGCCACCAGCTACGTCACCCGGCGTTGGCGCATCGTCTCCTGGATTGGCCGGCTGCTGCCGGAGTTTATCTACAACAAGCGCAAGTACCGCTGAAGGGACGCCAGAATGACAAACGCCGGCATAAGCCGGCGTTTTTTCTGCTTTGGCGCTAGCAAATCAGAACTTGTAACCCACGGACACCATGTAGACCCAGGGGTCAATGTCGGTTTCGATGCTGACGGAATCGCCACCCAGTTTGAAATCGACATCAGTCTGAATGTCGAGATACCAGATGGAGGCGTTGATCAACCAGTTGTCGTTCAGCTCATAATCGATGCCCACCTGAGCCGCCAGGCCCCAGGAGTCGGACAGTTCCAGATCGGTCAGGGCGCCGTCCAGGTCGTTTGTGAACTCCTCATCCCAGAAGTAGGTGTAGTTGATGCCGGCACCGATGTAGGGACGAATCTTGTCGCTGCCAAAGTAGTACTGGGCCATCACAGTCGGTGGCAGGTGAGTCACTTCGGCGATATTACCGATACCGGGCAGACCCACGTCGTGCTTGAAGGGGGTGGCGGCCAATACTTCCACCGCCCAGGCGTCGGTCAGCATGTAGGTAAAGTTCAGGCCCAACTGGCTGTTAGAGTCGACGGAAAACTCACCGTTACCGGCGACATCCTCAGAGGACTCGTCTGGAGACACCTGCGCCCAACCGGCACGAACGATAAAATCGCCCGCCTCACGAGCGGCAAAAGCGGGGGCAGAGAGGGAGGCCAGAACCAGGGCAGAGATCAGGGTTTGCTTCATCATTATGTTTCACTCCATGAATAGTCGGAAACCAAATTAAAACGTTTTTCCAACAAGTTGCGACGGACTGTACCAATTAAGGGGTAGTCATTTTTTGATCTACAACATGGTTTGACCAGCTATTTGCGCCCTATCACCTTTCAGCGAATCTGAAAAGCGACAATCATCACGCACAGCCAACAAAAAGGGCGCCGTGAGGCGCCCTGGTGCAAATCTTGCGGATAATAAGTTTCATTCCAAATGAAGGGTTTGACTCAAATCACCTCGGCCTTTCCATGGAAACGGTTACCACATTCTCGCCGTTATTGATCACCGGGAATCGCTCGTAACTTTGCAGCAACAACCGGTCCTCCAACTTCACCATGGCCACCACCAGGTAATCCGCATCCTCGTGTATCGCCTCGCGGGGCAGCTGGAACTTAAACAATACGGGCAGTTTGGCCACGGTAAAATGCTTCTGAGCAAGAATGGCCCCCCGCACCTTGGCGTCGATGATCGCCACGGTAAGTTCGGCGCCCTTGGGCAGCAGGGACACCCCTTCTGCGCCAGCCACGCCGGTCACAGTCACCAGTTCAGATTCGGTGTCTCCAACGGTGACACAGCCGCTTAGGGTTAGGGAAAACAGCAAGATACTGAGGATTCTCAACATAAAAAAGGCTCCTTGGTTCAGGAGCCTTTATATCAAATCCAGGTTGTCTAGGCCATTTAGCCCACCTGGGGTTGTACCGCCATCGGTTTGCGAGCCTCGAAGTAGGCCAGGGTGTCGCCCACCACCTCTTTGCGCAGCAACAGCAGAGCGATGAGGTTAGGCACCGCCATCAGGCCATTCACCACGTCCGCCAGCAACCAGATCATATCCAGTTGCAGCAGGCCGCCCACGGCCACCAGGGCGACGAAGGCCCAGCGATAAGGCAGACGAGCCCGCTCACCCCAGAGGAAGAGTACGGCACGCTCGCCGTAGTAGTTCCAGCCCAGGATAGTGGTAAAGGCAAAGAACAGCAGGGCCAGGGTGATCACCTGCTGCCCCACTGTGGCCGACAGGCCTGAGGTGAAGGCGGATGACGTCATGGCGGCCCCGGCCAGCTCCCCCTGCCAGGCGCCGGTCACCACCAGGGCCAGTCCGGTCAGGGTACAGATGATGATGGTATCGAAAAAGGTCCCCGTCATGGACACCAGCCCCTGCTCCACCGGAGAGTTGGTGCGCGCCGCTGCCGCCGCCATGGGCGCACTGCCCAAGCCGGATTCATTGGAGAACACCCCACGGGCGATACCGAACTGGATGGCCATCATCACCGTGGCACCGGCAAAACCACCACCGGCCGCCTGAGGCGTGAAGGCCGCTTCCACCACCAGGGCGGCAGCCGCAGGCACCGCCTGCCAGTTGGCGCCCAGCAGCATCACGCAAGCCACCACGTAGAACAGCGCCATGGAGGGTACCAGGGCGGTGGCGACCGCAGCGATTCGGCGTACTCCACCCAGAGTCACCATGGCCACCAGCACCGCCAGCAGACTCATGGACACCCAATCAGGCACCGAGAAGGCGATGCGGGCGCCATCGACAATGGCATTCACCTGGGGGAAGGTACCGATGCCGAAGAAAGCCACACCAAGGGTAAAGAAGGCAAACATCTTCGCCAGCCACGCCTTACCTGTACCGTGCAGGATATAGTACATGGGGCCGCCCACCTGCTGGCCGCGCTCATCTTGGCGGCGATATTTTACCGCCAGCATGCACTCGGCGTACTTGGTGGCCATGCCGGCAAAGCCAGCCATCCACATCCAGAACAGGGCACCTGGACCGCCCAGCTTGATGGCGGTCGCCACCCCGACGATGTTACCCGTACCTATGGTGGCGGCCAGAGCGGTGCACAAGGCGGAGAAGGAACTGATGTCGCCCTGGGCATCCCTGGGCTTGAGCATCAGGCCTATGGCCATGGGCAGGCGACGGACCTGCATCAGTTTGAGCTTCACGGTGAAGTAAACCCCGGTCCCCACCAACAGGATCAATAGCGGTGGACCCCACACCCAGCTGCTGAGGGTGGAAAGGGCAGTATGTAGTTCGTTCATTTGATGTCTTCCTCAGTGCGACAACTAAAATACACAGAGGAGAACCATGCTTGAGAAACGGATCGATGATCCGTCCTGAGAAAGGAGGTAAAGCGTCTATCTTGCACCCTGTCCTTTTGCCTGAGCGTTTGACCACCGTCTCCCAAGGGAGCGCGGGGCTTGCGCCTTCGGCGTCCAAGTCAATGGAACTCTCCAGAGGCCCGTCCAGTAACAGTCCATGCCGGCCAAGCCGACGCCTGAAAGATTTACTTCTTCGGCGGACGCAGAGCGTCTCTCTCCTATTACCTTCATCCGGGATTCCGCTTTCGCGGAACGACAAACTCTATCAAAAAGCGCGCCATTAAGGCGCGCTTTTTTGGTGAGATAACTCACACTATCGTGATTTCTGCCTAAGCAGCCCTTCCTGGGCAGTGGAAGCCACTAACTCCCCGGCCTGATTAAAGATCTGTCCCCGTACCAGTCCCCGGGAATTGATGGCGTTGGGGGAGTCCACGGTGTAGAGCAGCCACTGGTCAAACGCCACCGGGCGATGGAACCACATGGAGTGATCTATGGTGGCCATCTTGATGCCCGGTGTCAGGAAAGAGACGCCGTGGGGCTGGGCAGCGGTCACCAGGAAATTGAGATCCGAGGCGTAAGCCAGCAGGTGACTGTGCAACACCGGTGCCGCTGGCAGGGTACCGTTGGCCCGCATCCACATATGACGGACCGGTTCTCTTGGGGTCGGCTTCAACGGGTTGATGGGATCCACCGGGCGGATCTCTATGGAGGTGTTGTTCAGATAGATATCCAACACCGCATCCGGCACCTTGCCGCGCATTCCCTCAGCCAGCTGAAACTGGTTGGGCAAGGTCTCGGGCCCCGGCACCTGGGGCATCTGGGCCTGGTGATCGAAACCCGGCTCCAGGTGGTGGAAGGAACCGGTCAGGTGGAAAATGGGGCGGCCATGCTGAATGGCGCTGACCCGTCGGGTGCTGATAGAACCGCCGTCGCGCATATTCTCCACTTCGTAGATCACCGGACGGCTGAGGTCTCCGGCACGCAGGAAGTAGGAGTGGAAAGAGTGAATCTCCCGGGCCGAATCTACGGTGCGGGTGGCCGCCGCCAGTGCCTGGCCGAGCACCTGCCCGCCAAACAGGTGACCGAAGCCCAGATCTTCGCTCTGGCCCCGGTACAGCCCCTCTTCCAACTGCTCCAGGTCCATCACCTGAAGCAGGGTATCGAGAGAATTGGACATTGATGGGTCCCAATTTCAGTGACAAAGGCCACAGGGTACCCAAGGGCGCGACTCAGGGTCAACGCTGAAACAGGCGCCTGACCCTCTCTCTAAAGGAGGGGTAGGGGGTAACCACAGATTCCGAGTCCAGCTCGTCCCAGGCCAGGCATAACTCTTCCGGTCGCAGATTCTCCGGCTTCAGCCGGATGCCGTGTGTTTCCACGGTTCTGGCCAGGGTAAACTGCCCCGCTGCCGCCGTCAGTGTCGCCCCGTTTGGGGCATCCCGCGACAACAGATAGAGCAGGGCTGGGACCACGGCGCTGATCTGCAACTTCTGATGCTGGTCGGTGGTAAACAGTTTCTCCACCATCCGGGTGGAGGCCGATGGACACAGGGCGTTGCAGCGGATCCCCACCTCATCCATCCTCTGGGCCACCGACAGCATGAAACCACGATTGGCCATCATGCTGGCGCCGTAGCCGCCCAGGTCCCGATCGCCATAGAGGCCGGAAAAGCCGCTGCACACCACGATGTGTCCCTTGTTGGCCATAAGCTGTTCCATGGCCGCGTGCACCAGGTTCACCGTGCCAAAGTGGTTCACCTCCATCATCCGCCGGTACTCCTCCAGGTCGCAGGGCGCCTGTTGGGGAATGAGGATGCCGGCACAGGCCACCACAGAATTAATGCGACCAAAGTGGTCAATGCCAGCGGCAAGCGCACCGGAGAGCGCCTGATGGTCGGTGACATCCACACACATCGGCAGGGCTTCGCCATCCAGGTCCCGAATCAGGGTCGCCACCTCATGCACCAGGGTCGGGTCGCTGCCCTGTCCCCGGCTGTCACAGCCGTTATCCAGCAGCAGCAGCTTGGCACCACGCTCAGCCAATGCCAGAGAGAAGGCGCGTCCCAGCCCACGACCGGCGCCACTGATGGCAACCACCTGATCATCAAAGCGAATTGAGCCCGTATCCTTCATCCCTGTCCTCCTGACAAATTGGTGTAACCCCTTTTTAAAACAATGGGTTAATCCTTGTACAATTGCCAGGGTAAAACCGGCTCCGATACTGGATTCTCTACCGGGATCACACCGCCCTGCTGAAGACGATGAATCTCCTCGCTTTAGAGGTACAATAATGCGGTCATAACCAAATCAAGAGCCCCTATGAAACTGAGTTACTGGATGATGGCGATTCGCCCCCGCACCCTACCCGCGGCCATCGGGCCCATTCTGGTGGGCAATGTGCTGGCTTTCTATCATCAGGACTTTTCCGCCCTGGTTGCCTTTGCCTCCATGGTCTGCGCCGTGCTGCTGCAGATTGGGGTTAACCTGGCCAACGACTACTTCGATTTCAAATCCGGCGTGGACACCGATGAGCGCCTGGGTCCCACCCGAGTCACCCAGCAGGGCCTGCTCTCTGCCAGCGCCGTGCGCAATGGCATGATCCTCTCCCTCACCATTGCCACCCTGATTGGCCAATACCTGATCTTTGTGGGGGGCTGGCCCATCGCCTTCCTGGCACTGTTCGCCCTGGCCGGCGCCCTGTGCTACTCCGGCGGCCCCTATCCCCTGGCCTCCCATGGCCTGGGCGAGATCGCCGCCTACGTCTACTTCGGACTGGTGGCCGTCGTCGGCTGCTACTTCATCCAGACCGGCACCACGGACGCCAGTGCCTGGCTGCTGGCCAGTGCCGTGGGCCTGCTCAACGCCGCCATCATGCTGGTGAACAACACCCGGGATCGCACCACGGACATCAAGGCGGGCAAGAACACCCTGGCGGTACGCCTGGGTCTGGAGCGCTCCCAACTGCTCTACCAGATGCTGATCGCCGCCCCCTACCTGATGGTAACCCTGGGCTGGTTGATGGGGATGCTGCCCGGCGCCACTGTGGCCGCCTGTGCCGCCTCCATCCCCATGGCCAAGGCCCTGGCCATGGAGTTTGCCAGCACCGAGGGCGCCGCCCTCAACCCGCTGCTGGGCCGCACCGCCAAACTCACCATGATCTTCTCCGGACTGGCTTCCGGCGGATTGCTGCTGGCGCTCTGAGGCTTGAATACGGCACTCATCAGGGGCTCAATTGAGCCCCTTTTTTGTGGCGCAAAACTTATTTCCCCATAAGCAGTGATCTGGGTCACGGCGGGCCGTCAATTGAGGTACACTATGCAAGGTCTAAAACAACAAACAAAATCATGCCGATGGAAGACAATAAACGCCCCCTATATATCCCCTATGCCGGTCCCGTGCTACTGGAGACCTCCCTGCTGAACAAAGGCTCCGCCTTCAGTGAGGAGGAGCGGGAAGCCTTCAACCTCAACGGCCTGCTGCCCCACGCCATCGAAACCATCGAGGAACAGGCAGAGCGGGCTTACCAGCAGTTCCAGCACTTCACCAACAACATGGACAAGCACGTCTACCTGAGAAACATTCAGGACACCAACGAGACCCTGTTCTATCGTCTGGTGAACAATCACATCAGTGAGATGATGCCCATCATCTACACCCCCACCGTCGGCGAGGCCTGCGAGCAGTTCTCCAACATCTATCGCCGCGCCCGGGGCCTGATGCTCAGCTACCCAAACCGGGACAAGATCGACGATATCCTCAACAACGCCACCCGCCACAATGTCCGGGTGATTGTGATCACCGATGGTGAGCGGATTCTGGGTCTGGGGGATCAAGGCATTGGCGGCATGGGGATCCCCATCGGCAAACTCTCCCTCTACACCGCCTGTGGCGGCATCAGTCCCGCCTACACCCTGCCCATAGTGCTGGACGTCGGCACCGACAATCCGCAGCGGCTCAATGACCCCATCTACATGGGCTGGCGCAACAAGCGCATCTCCGGCGAGGAGTACGACGCCTTCGTCGAGGAGGTGCTCAGCGCCGTGCAACGACGCTGGCCCGACGCCCTGGTGCAGTTCGAAGACTTTGCCCAGAAGAACGCCATGCCCCTGCTGGAACGATACAAAGACCGGCTCTGCTGCTTCAACGACGACATCCAGGGCACCGCCGCGGTCACCGTCGGCTCGCTGCTGGCCGCCTGTAAGGCAGCCGGTACCCAGCTCAAAGAGCAGACCGTCACCTTCCTCGGCGCTGGCTCTGCCGGTTGCGGCATCGCTGAAGCGATCATCGCTCAGATGGTCTCCGAGGGCCTGGAGGATGCTGAAGCCCGGGCACGGGTGCATATGGTGGACCGCTGGGGCCTGCTGCAGGAGGGGATGCCCAATCTGCTGCCTTTCCAGCAGAAGCTGACCCAGAGCCTGGAGAAGACCCAGGGCTGGAGCGAAGAGGGCAGCGGCGTCTCCCTGCTGCAGGTGATGGAGCACGCCAGGCCCACCATCCTCATCGGCGTCAGCGGTGCCCCGGGGCTGTTCACCGAAGAGGTGATCCGCACCATGCACAAGCACTGCCCCCGCCCCATCGTCTTCCCCCTGTCCAACCCCACCCGCCGGGTGGAGGCGATGCCGGAAGACATATTGCGGTGGACCGAGGGTCAGGCCCTGGTGGCCACCGGCAGTCCCTTCGATCCGGTGATCCTGGATGACGCCAGCTACCCCATCGCCCAATGCAACAACAGCTACATCTTCCCCGGTGTCGGGCTGGGCGTGCTGGCCTGCAAGGCGGAGAGGGTCACCGACAACATGCTGATGGCCTCCAGCCGTGCCCTGGCGGAGTGCTCCCCCCTGGCCAACGACGGAGAGGGTGCCCTGCTGCCCCCCCTGGAGGAGATCCAGGAGGTCAGCAAGCAGATCGCCTTTGCCGTGGCCCAGGCGGCCATGCGCGATGGCGTCGCCAAACTGATGAAGAACGTCGACCTCAAGGACAAGATTGAGGGGATGTTCTGGCAGCCGGAATACCGCCGCTACAAGCGCACCAGCTTCTGATCCCCCAGCAAAAAGAAAGAGGTGCCTGATGGCACCTCTTTTTCTATGGGCTGCTGACGCAATCCTAGGAGAGGTCCAGCACCGGCTGCTCCGGCGTGTTCAGGCCCATCTGAGCCAGGGCCTGGCTGATCACCAACAACGCCTGAGGGTCCTCGATGGTGGCCGGAGTCTTCACCGCCTCACCATTGGCGATCTTGCGCATGGTCCCGCGCAGAATCTTACCCGAGCGGGTCTTGGGCAGCTTCTCCACCACCCCCACCAGCTTGAAGGCGCCCACCGCCCCCACCTCGGCGCGCACCAGGGCCACCAGCTCCTTTTTGATGGTCTCAAGATCCTTGTCCATCCCCTGCTTGAGCACCACCAGGCCCAGTGGCAGCTGCCCCTTGAGGCTGTCGTTGATGCCGATCACCGCCGCTTCCGCCACCGCGTTGTGGTGGGACAACACCTCCTCGAAGCGACCGGTGGAGAGTCGATGGCCTGCCACGTTGATGATGTCGTCCACCCGCCCCATCACATAGAGGTACCCCTCCTCATCCATATAGCCGGCATCACCGGTGAGGTAGTAGCCTGGATAGCGGGCCAGGTAGCCATCGCGGTAGCGATCGTCATTGTTCCACAGGGTCATCAGGGTCCCGGGAGGCAGAGGCAGTTTGATGGAGATGGCGCCGCTCTGATTGGGTGCCACCTGGGTACCCTCCTCATCCAGTACTTCCACCTGATAACCGGGGACCGCCAGCGCCGGGGAACCCGCCTTGATGGGCAAGGGGGCGATGCCCATGGGGTTGGCACAGATGGACCAGCCGGTCTCGGTCTGCCACCAGTGATCCACCACCGGCACCTTGAGCATGTCCGCTGCCCAATTCAGAGTATCCGGGTCACAGCGCTCTCCCGCCAGGAACAGCGCCTGCAGAGAGCTGATGTCCACTCCCTCCAGCAGGCTGGCACCGGCGTCGAGCCGTTTGATGGCGCGAATGGCGGTGGGCGCGGTAAAGAAGGACTTCACCTTGTACTTGTCGATGATCCGCCAGAAGGCGCCGGCGTCCGGTGTGCCCACAGGCTTGCCCTCGTAGAGGAGGGTGGTGGCCCGGGCCAGCAGCGGCCCATAGACTATGTAGGAATGCCCCACCACCCAGCCCACGTCGGACGCCGCCCAGAACACGTCACCGGGGTCGATGCTGTAGATCGCCTTCATCGACCAGGCCAGCGCCACCGCATGACCTCCATTATCACGCACCACCCCCTTGGGGCGGCCGGTGGTGCCTGAGGTGTAGAGAATGTAAAGGGGATCATCGGCCGCCACCTCCACACAGGCAGCCGGCTCGGCGCTGTCCACCAGCCCCTGCCAGTCGAAGTCCCGTCCTGTCTGCAACTCCGCCTGACACTGGGGGCGGGCAAAGATCACCGTACTGTCCACCTGGTGTTGAGATTGGGCCAGGGCGGCATCCAGCAGAGGCTTGTAGGGGATCACCCCGGACGGTTCGATGCCGCATGAGGCGGAGATCACCAGCTTGGGCTGGGCATCGTCGATGCGGCTGGCCAGCTCCGGCGGGGCGAAGCCGCCAAACACCACGGAATGGATCGCGCCCAACCGGGCACAGGCCAGCATCGCCACCGCGGTCTCCGGGATCATCGGCATGTAGATCACCACCCGATCCCCCTTACCAATGCCCAGCCCCTTGAGGGCCCCGGCAAAGCTGGCCACCTGCTGCTGAAGTTCGCCATAACTGACGGCGCGCTCGACGCCGGTGACCGGGCTGACATAGTGAATGGCAGTCTGCTCACCAAAACCCGCTTCCACGTGGCGATCCACCGCGTTGTAGCAGGTATTCAGGGTCGCGTCCGGAAACCAGCGGTAGAAGGGAGCCTGGCTGTCGTCCAGCACCCGATCCACCGGCTTCATCCATGTAATTGTCTGGGCAGCCTGGCTCCAGAACCCCTGAGGGTCCTGCCACGCCTGCGTCTGCATCTGTCTGACCTTATCCAACGGCATCTTTGCCTCCCTGGTCGAATTCACACTCTCTCTTGAATTTGTATCAAAAGGGAGAGCTGTGCCCCATTCGACCAAGGGCTAACACCCCCTTAACAACTTTACCTTTACGTAAACTTCCTATATGGTGAACGGAAGTGATTTTAGACCGGTACCACCATGACTCAGAACCAAGAAAAGAGCAGCGTGACCTACTCCATCAGCGATCTGGCCCGTGAGTTCGACATCACCACGCGCAGCATCCGCTTCTATGAGGACCAAGGCCTGCTCAGCCCCGGCCGCAGGGGGCAGACCCGCATCTACAGCCTGCAGGACAAGGTGCGCCTGAAACTGATCCTGAGGGGCAAACGCCTGGGCTTCTCCCTGGCGGAAACCGGTCGCCTGTTTGATCTCTACGACGCCGACAAGAGCAGCGGCACCCAGTTGCAAACAATGCTGGAATTGATCGAAACCAAGAAGGCCGATCTTCAGCAACAGATGGACGACATCAAGGTGGTGATGATGGAACTCAGCTCCGCCGAACAGCAATGTAAGCAGGCACTGGAAGAGCTAACCGCAGAAACCTAGTGTTTCACACATAACAAGCGGTCCCTCTTTTTGCGGCCGGAGTGCCGCCAGTCTTGCTGCCCACAAGGACCCAAGGGGAGAAGATATGAGCCTTTACCAAACCAATTTCAACTTTGGCTTGGACGATACGCTGGAGATGCTGCGAGACTCGGTACGGGATTTTGCCCAGGCCGAAATCGCACCTCTGGCCAGTGACATAGACCAGAGCAACACCTTTCCCAGCCACCTGTGGCAAAAGATGGGCGAGATGGGGCTGCTGGGGATCACCGTCTCCGAGGAGTACGGCGGCGTCAACATGGGCTACCTGGCCCACGTCATCGCCATGGAGGAGATCTCCCGGGCCAGCGCATCCGTCGGCCTCTCCTACGGTGCCCACTCCAACCTGTGCGTCAACCAGATCCACCGCAACGGCACCGAGGCACAGAAAGCCAAGTACCTGCCCAAGCTGGTCAGCGGCGAGCATGTGGGTGCCCTGGCCATGAGCGAACCCAATGCCGGTTCCGATGTGGTCTCCATGAAACTCACCGCCCGCCTCGAGGGTGACCACTATATTCTCAACGGCAACAAGATGTGGATCACCAACGGTCCAGACGCCGACACCTATGTCATCTACGCCAAAACCGACCTGAATGCCGGCCCCAAGGGGATCACCGCCTTTATCGTCGAGCGCGGCACCCCAGGCTTCACCCAGGCCCAGAAGCTGGACAAGCTGGGCATGCGCGGCTCCAACACCTGTGAACTGGTGTTCCAGGATGCCCCTGTTCCGGTGGAGAACGTCCTTGGGGGCGTGGGCAAAGGGGTCAACGTGCTGATGAGCGGCCTGGATTACGAGCGGGTCGTGCTTTCCGGCGGCCCCCTGGGGATCATGGCCGCCTGCCTGGATCAGGTGGTGCCCTACATCCACCAGCGTGAGCAGTTCGGCAAGGCGATCGGCCAGTTCCAGCTGGTCCAGGGCAAGGTGGCAGACATGTACACCCGCTCCAACGCTTCCCGCGCCTACGTCTACGCCGTGGCTCAAGCCTGCGATCGCAGGGAGACCACCCGCAAGGACGCCGCCGGAGCCATCCTCTACTCCGCCGAACTGGCCACCCAGCTGGCCCTGGATGCCATCCAACTGCTGGGGGGCAACGGCTACATCAATGAGTACGCCACCGGCCGCCTGCTGCGGGATGCCAAACTGTATGAGATCGGCGCCGGCACCTCTGAAATTCGCCGTTTCCTCATCGGCCGCGAACTGTTCAACGAAACCGACTGATCCCATGGAGCGGGGCCCCTGGGCCCCGCCAGTTAAGGACTGACTAACGTGACCATACTCCGTTCCAGCATCAATCGGCAGGATGCGGGCTTTGTGGCCCGTCACAATGCCATGGCGGATCTGGTGGCCGATCTCAAGGCCACTCTGGACGCCATTCTTCCCGGGGGCAACGAGCGTGCCCGCAGCAAACATCTGGGCCAGGGCAAGTTGCTGCCTCGCCAACGGGTCGAGCGACTGCTTGATCCCGGTGCCCCCTTCCTGGAGTTAAGCCAGTTGGCAGCCCATGGCTGCTACGAAGACAATGTCCCCGCCGCCGGGGTGATTGCCGGCATCGGCCGGGTCTGTGGGGTCGAGTGCATGATCGTCGCCAATGACGCCACAGTAAAAGGGGGGACCTACTACCCTCTCACCGTCAAGAAACACCTGCGGGCCCAGGAGATCGCCGAGAAGTGCCACCTGCCCTGCATCTATCTGGTGGAGTCCGGTGGCGCCTTCCTGCCCCGCCAGGATGAGGTGTTCCCGGACAAGGACCACTTCGGCCGCATCTTCTACAACCAGGCCAACATGTCCGCCAAGGGGATTCCGCAGATCGCCGTGGTGTTGGGCCTGTGTACCGCCGGGGGCGCCTACATGCCCGCCATGGCGGATGAATCGATCATCGTCCGGGAGCAGGGCACCATCTTCCTGGGGGGCCCGCCACTGGTGAAGGCGGCCACCGGCGAGGAGGTCACCGCCGAGGAGCTCGGCGGCGGCGCCGTGCACACCCAGATCTCCGGCGTGGCCGATCACCTGGCGGAGAACGACGAACACGCCTTGCAACTGGCCCGCCAGTCGGTGGCCCGTCTCAACCACAAACGTCAGCAGGCTCTGGCGGATGCCCCCATCCTGCCGCCCCGCTACCCCAGTGATGAGCTCTACGGCATCGTCGGCAGCAACCTCAAGCAGCCTTTCGAGGTGCGGGAGGTGATCGCCCGACTGGTGGATGACTCCGACTTCGACGAGTTCAAGGCCGGCTATGGCGCCACCCTGGTGTGTGGCTTCGCCAAACTCTACGGCCAGCCGGTGGGGATCCTGGCCAACAACGGCATCCTCTTCTCCGAATCGGCCCTCAAGGGCGCCCACTTCATCGAGCTGTGCTGCCAACGCAACATCCCCCTGCTGTTCCTTCAGAACATCACCGGGTTCATGGTGGGCAAGAAGTATGAGCACGAAGGGATCGCCAAGCACGGCGCCAAACTGGTGACCGCGGTCTCCTGTGCCCGGGTGCCCAAGTTCACCGTGGTGATTGGCGGCAGCTACGGCGCCGGCAACTACGGCATGTGTGGCCGCGCCTATGACCCCACCATGATGTGGATGTGGCCCAATGCCCGCATCTCGGTGATGGGCGGCGAGCAGGCCGCCAACGTGCTGGCCCAGGTGCGCACCGATGCTCTCGCCCGCAAGGGGGAGAGCTGGAGCGAGCAGGCCCAGACCGACTTTAAGCAACCCATAGTCGAGCAGTATGAGCGCCAGGGACACCCCTATTACGCCAGTGCTAGGCTGTGGGACGACGGCATCATCGACCCGGCCCAGACCCGAGAAGTGGTGGGGCTGGCCCTGACCGCCGCCATGAACGCCCCGGCCCAAGAGACCCGCTACGGCGTGTTCCGCATGTAAGGAGAGCCCATGGAGTTTCAGTATCTGACCCTGAGCCGCCAGGGCGGCGTCGCCCGACTGACCCTGAACCGGCCGGACAAACACAACGCCTTTGGCGACACCATGATCCAGGAGCTGAACCAGGTCCTGAACCATCTGGCCAAGGAGCCTCCCACGGTGCTGGTGCTGGCCGCCAACGGCAAGCACTTCTCCGCCGGCGCCGACCTGGCATGGATGAAGAGCCAGGTGAACCTGGATGAGCAGAGCAACATCCGCGACGCCAGGGAGCTGGCCAGGCTGATGCACACACTGGATCGCTTCCCCAGCCCCACCCTGGCGCTGGTGGACGGCGCCGCCTTCGGCGGGGCGTTGGGACTGATCGCCTGCTGCGACATCGCCCTGGCCTCCCCCCGGGCCCGCTTCTGCCTCTCCGAGGTGAAGCTGGGACTGATCCCCGCAGTGATCAGTCCCTTTGTCGCCCGCGCCATGGGCCAGCGTCAGGCCCGGCGCTTCATGCTCAGCGCCGAGCAATTCGACGCCGACACCGCCTTTCGTCTGGGGCTGGTGCACCAGGTGTGTGATGACCTGAGCCGCGACGGTGAGGCGATGATCACCACCCTGACCGGCAATGGCCCAAAAGCGATGCAGGCCTGCAAGGCGCTGTTGCACACCATAGAACAACACCCCTTCGATGAAGCCCTGGCGCAGCTGACCGCCGAGGCCATAGCCCGCATCCGGGTCTCCGCCGAAGGGCAGGAGGGCTTGGGCGCCTTCTTCGACAAGCGTCCCCCCAGTTGGCAAGGAGAGAATTGATGCTGACCAAAGTACTGATCGCCAACCGGGGCGAGATCGCCTGCCGGGTGATTCGCACCTGCAGGGAGATGGGCATCGCCACCGTGGCGGTCTATTCAGAAGCCGACCGCGGTGCCCAGCATGTGCTGATGGCCGACGAAGCCCTGCTGCTGGGGCCGGCTCCGGCCATCGAATCCTACCTGCGCGGCGACGCCATCATCGAGCTGGCCAAGGCCCACGGTGTGGACGGCATCCACCCCGGCTATGGCTTCCTCTCTGAGAACCCGGGGTTTGCCCGGGGCTGTGAGGCCGCCAGCATCCGCTTTATCGGCCCGGGCGCCGACGCCATCGACAAGATGGGCTCCAAGAGTGCCGCCAAGGTGATCATGGCGGACGCCGGCGTGCCCATGCTGCCCGGCTACCACGGCGAGGATCAGAGCGATGACTGCCTCACCAAGGAAGCCACCCAGATTGGCTATCCCCTGCTGGTCAAGGCCGCCTTCGGCGGCGGCGGCAAGGGGATGCGCATCGTCAATCAGGCCGGTGAGCTGGCCGAGGCCCTGGCCACCGCCCGCCGGGAAGCCGCCTCCGCCTTCGGCAACGATACCCTGTTGCTGGAGCGTTACCTGTCGGCCCCCCGCCATGTGGAGGTACAGGTCTTCGCCGACTCCCAGGGGAGCTGCGTCTACCTGTCTGATCGGGACTGCTCCATCCAGCGACGCCATCAGAAGGTGGTGGAAGAGGCACCGGCTCCCGGCCTGAGCGACGCCCTGCGCAAGGAGATGGGGGAGGCCGCCTGCCGTGCCGCCCTGGCCATCGATTACGTGGGCGCCGGTACCGTGGAGTTCCTGCTGGATGAGCAGGGACGCTTCTACTTTATGGAGATGAACACCCGATTGCAGGTGGAGCACCCGGTTACCGAGATGGTCACCGGCCAGGATCTGGTGGAGTGGCAGCTGCGGGTGGCCGCCGGCGAGCCACTGCCCCTGAGTCAGTCTCAGATCCAGGTGACCGGTCACAGCCTGGAGGTGCGCCTCTACGCCGAGGACCCCCAACGGGAGTTTCTGCCCGCCACCGGCACCCTGACCCGCTTCCAGGTGCCTGGCAGCCTCCGTCTGGACAGCGGCGTAGTCGCCGGGGACAGCATCAGCGCCCACTACGATCCGATGATCGCCAAGCTGATCACCTATGGTGACAACCGTAACCAGGCCATTGCCCAGATGGTCCGTGGCCTGCGCCAGGCGCAGCTGGCAGGAGTCACCAGCAATCTGGCGTTCCTGGCCCGCATCGTCGCCCACCAGGACTTCAGAAACGCGGTACTGGACACCGGCTTTATCGAGCGCCACTACGATGCCCTCACCCGGGCGGACGATCTGCGCCTGCGGGCGGCCATCGCCGCCGCCCTGGTGGCCAGCCGTCCTGATGTGGAGCACTCGCCCTGGCAGAGCGCCGTCGGCTTCCGCCTCAATCAGCGCGCCCATCTGGGCCACCAGCTGGAGGATGAACACGGCGAGCGTTACACCCTCAACCTGAAGGGCGAGTGGCCCGCCTTCACCCTGACTCTGGATGACCAGGAACATGGTGTGGTGGCCGCTCTGGATAACCAGCAGATCCGCATGGAACTGGATGGTCACCTGTGTCACTGGCCCTATGAACGCTGCCACGAAGCGATCACCCTGTTTCTGCCTGACGGTCCCCTGCGCTTTACCCAGGTCCGTCATGGCACCCAGGCCGACGACGAAAGCGGCGAAGACTCGCTGAAGGCACCGATGAACGGCACCATAGTGGCGCTGCTGTGCGACCTGGAGCAGCAGGTGGAAGCGGGGCAATCCCTGCTGGTGATGGAGGCGATGAAGATGGAGTACACCATCACCGCCCCCTACGCCGGCAAGATCACCGCCCTGCCCTTCTCCCCTGGCCAGCAGGTGAGCGACGGCGTCTCCCTGGTGGCCCTGGAAGCGGTGGAGGAGTGATGAGCCAAGCAAGAATCGTTGAAGTGGGGCCCAGAGACGGCCTGCAGAACGAAGCGGGCGTCACCCTGGCGCAGCGCATCGCCCTGGTGGATGCCCTGAGCCAGACCGGCCTCAAGGAGATAGAAGCGGGCAGTTTCGTCTCCCCCAAGTGGGTGCCGCAGATGGCGGACGCCGACCAGCTGTTCTCCCGCATCAACCGCCAACAGGGGGTGCGATACAGTGCCCTGACCCCCAACCTCCGCGGGCTGGAATCGGCCCTGAGCGCAGGGGTGGACGGTGTGGCCGTCTTCGGTGCCGCCTCGGAGAGTTTCAGCCAGCGCAACATCAACTGCTCGGTGGCCGAGTCCCTGGAGCGTTTCCAACCAGTGATGGCCGCCGCCCGGGAAGCCAATGTGCCGGTGCGCGGCTACGTCTCCTGTGCACTGGGTTGCCCCTATGAGGGCGAGATCCCGGTGGCCAAGGTAGTAGAAGTGGCACAAACCCTCTATCAGATGGGCTGTTATGAGATCTCCCTGGGAGACACCATCGGGGTTGGCACTCCGGCCAAGGCCAAAGCCATGGTAGCGGCGGTGGCGCAGCAGGTCCCGGTCTCGGCCCTGGCCCTGCACTTCCACGACACCTATGGCCAGGCCCTGGCCAATGTACTCGCCTGCCTGGATCTGGGCATCACCACCTTCGACAGTGCCGTGGCTGGCCTGGGTGGCTGCCCCTATGCCGCCGGCGCCTCCGGAAACCTGGCCAGCGAAGATCTGGTCTACATGTTGGAGGGGATGGGCATGGACACCGGGGTCGACCTGGATGCCCTGGTGCTGGCCGGGGAGCAGATCTGCCGCAGCCTGGACAAATCCCCCACCAGTCGGGTGGCCCAGGCCTGGCTGGCCAAACACAAGGAGAAACAGGGATGAGCACAAGTCCATTGTGGCAACCTTCACCAGCGCGGCGCGGTGCCACCCAGATGGAGCAGTTCCGTCAGGATCTGAACCGGGATCTGGGGCTGACACTGGCCGACTATGACGACCTGCATCGCTGGAGTGTCGACAATCCCGGCCCCTTCTGGCGGGAGATCTGGCAACGATTCGGTGTTCAGGGCGAGATGGGCGAGACCCTGCTGACCGATGCCGACAAGATGCCCGGGGCGCGCTTCTTCCCCCAGGCCAGGCTCAACTTTGCGGAGAACCTGTTGCGTTACCGGGATGACCGCATCGCCCTGGTCTACCGCGACGAAGCCACCAACCGGGTCGCCCTCTCCTACAACGAGCTCTATCATGAGGTGGCTAGGCTGGCCGCCCATCTGCGCAGCCTGGGCGTGGTGGCCGGTGACAGGGTGGCCGCCTTTATGCCCAACCGCATCGAGACCGTGGTGACCATGCTGGCAGCCGCCAGCCTGGGGGCCACCTTCAGCTCCTGCTCACCGGACTTCGGCTTCAACGGGGTACTGGACCGCTTCGGCCAGATCCGTCCCAAGGTCCTTATCGGTGCCAGTGGCTACCGCTACAACGGCAAGGTGATCGATTGCAGCGACAAGCTGACCCGGATCGCCGGGGCCATCGACTCCCTGGAGCAACTCATCGTCGTGCCCGCGTTCGACACCACCGCAGAGGTCGACTCTCCCCTGGTGCTCTCCTGGAGCCAGGCCCTGGCCAACGACGCCCGGACTCTGTCGTTTGAACCCCTGCCCTTCGACCACCCCCTGTATGTGCTCTACTCCTCCGGCACCACAGGCAAGCCCAAGTGCATCGTCCATGGTGGCGGCGGCACCCTGCTGCAGCACCTCAAGGAGCACCGGCTGCACACCGACCTTCGCCGGGAGGATGTGCTGTTCTACTTCACCACCTGTGGCTGGATGATGTGGAACTGGCTGGTCAGCGGCCTGGCGGTGGGCGCCACCCTGGTGCTCTACGATGGCAGCCCCTTCGCCCCAGGTCCCGAAGTGCTGTGGCAGCTGACGGAGCAGGAGGAGGTCAGTATCTTTGGCACCAGCGCCAAGTACATCGCCGCGCTGGAGAAGGCGGAGTACTTCCCCGCCCGTCACCACAGGCTGGACAACCTCAAGGCCCTGCTGTCTACCGGGTCGCCCCTGGCCCATGAAGGGTTCGACTTTATCTACAAAGAGATAAAGCGGGAGCTGTGCCTGAGCTCCATCTCAGGAGGCACCGACATCGTCTCCTGCTTTGCCCTGGGCAACCCGGCCAAGGCGGTCTACCGGGGACAACTGCAGTGCCTGGGGCTGGGCATGAAGGTCCAGGTGTTTGATGAGCAGGGGCAGGCGCTCCAGGGTGAGAAGGGCGAACTGGTGTGCACCGCCCCCTTCCCCTCCATGCCTGTGGGCTTCTGGGGAGATGAGGACGGCTCCCGCTATCACGACGCCTACTTCGCCCGCTTCGACAATATCTGGGCCCATGGCGACTACGCCGAGACCACTCCACAAGGGGGCCTCATCATCCACGGCCGCAGCGATGCGGTACTCAACCCCGGCGGAGTGCGCATCGGCACCGCAGAGATCTACCGTCAGGTGGAGAAGGTGGAGCAGGTTCAGGAGAGCCTGGCCATAGGCCAGCAGTGGCAGGATGACGTTCGGGTGGTGTTATTCGTGGTGCTTAAGAGTGGATTACAGTTGGACGATAGGCTGAAGCACACCATCTGCCGCACCATCCGCGCCAACACCACCCCTCGACATGTGCCGGCAAAGATCATTCAGGTGTCAGAACTGCCCAAAACTTTATCAGGCAAACTGGTGGAACTGGCGGTTCGAAAAGTGGTGCATGGCGAAGCGGTCAACAACACCGACGCCCTGGCCAACCCGGACTCACTGAAACAGTTCGTCAACATCCCAGATCTGACCAGTTAACACCAAAAACGCGGCCATTACCTGAACTTAACAGGGGTGGCCGCATTTTTCCTATTCCCATCAAAAACTTATACACTAAGTTAAGCTCAAAATGAGTAAAATTAGGGGGTAAAGCAATCATAACTTAAAATGCTTTTTTAATAAAAACATGTAATAAAGCCCCTCTTAAATCAACCGCTTAAAGTTGCAAATGAAAAGTGTGAACTGCCACCTAAGCTGATCTATTGCGCAAATTCGTTACCGCATGTTAGATTCCGCGCCCAGATAGTTATCAAAAATTGACTAAGATTCACTAACAAGACGAAATTAGTTTTATTAACTCGGAAGGTGCCATGCCAGTTTTAATGCGGGACTTTGATTCCATCGATATACGGCTGCTGATCGTCTTCCGCGCCGTGGTGTTCACCGGGAGTCTGAGCAAGGCTGCTCGCAAGCTCTCAGTGACCCCAAGCGCCGTCAGCCAGTCACTGTCCAAGCTGAGTAAGTACTTCAGCCACCCCCTGTTCACCCGTACCAGCAATGGTCTGGAGCCCACCGACTTTGCCATGGAGCTCTATGGTTACGTCAACTCCGCCCTGGATCTGCTGCAAGATGGCGTGGAGAGCCTGAGTGACTTCGACGCCGCCAACAGCAAACGTCGTTTTCGTATCGCCGCCAACCACATCCTGGACCTTATCGTGCTGCACCCGCTGGCACGCCGGGTAGAGTCCTTTAACAACCAGTTGAAGATTACCGTCAACAACCTGGTTGAAGAGGAATCCAAGATCATCGACAGCCTGCAGATCGACAACAACGATCTCTGCCTGGTGGCCCTTAAAGTGGACATGAAGTCCATCATTCAGGAGAAGCTGCTGGAGGAGGAGATGGTGGTGCTGGGCTGCAGAAACAACCCGCTCACCAAAGAGGTGATCGACATGGACACCTATCTGTCCCAGCGTCACGTTCGTTACGCCGTGGGCCAGATTGGCTACAAGATGGGCAACGCCCTCAACCTGGGCTATGTGGATGAGCGTGAGGTGTTCCTGGACACCAATAACCCCTTCAATGCCATGATGATGGCCCAGGAGAGCGACTCTCTGGTCACAGTGTCACGCTGGTTGTGGGAGAAGTATGGCCGTCAATTCGACCTGGCCGAGGTAAAGACCTCCTTCGACATTCCCAAGGTCCCCCTCTACCTGACCTACCTGAAGAAGATGGAAGACAGCAAGGCCAACCGCTGGCTGCGTGACCAGGTCAAAGAGACTCTCAGCAAGATTCGCTAATCTCTCCGCAGGAAAGGACTCCTGCCCTCCCCATCCAGTCCCATTCCCCCCACTCTCATTTCGAAAAGCAGCAGAAAAAGAAACAGCAGCCGAAGCTGCCGTGTCTCATTGTGTCTGAAGCTCAGTCCCAGGCCAGTTCCCTGTAGTGGGTACGGCACATGGAAACATAGCTGTCATTACCGCCGATATGCACCTGGTCGCCACTGCGAACCGGCTTGCCTTCCCCATCCATACGCACCACCATATTGGCTTTACGGCCGCAGTGACAGATGGTTTTCAGCTCCACCAATTTGTCGGCCCAGGCCAACAGATAGTGGGAGCCTTCAAACAGCTCTCCCTGGAAATCGGTACGCAGGCCGTAGCAGAGCACCGGGATATCCATCTTGTCCACCAGATAGGTCAGTTGACGCACCTGCTCCTTGGTCAGGAACTGGCACTCATCAACCAGCAGACAGTTGACCGGCTGCTGCTCATTGCGCTCCTGAACCATCGCCAGGAGGTCATCCTGACGGCGGTAGATCAGCGCATCCGAAGAGAGGCCGATACGGGAGGTCACTTTGCCAACCCCGTAGCGGTCATCCAGACCAGCGGTCATCACCAGTACCTCCATGCCGCGCTCGCGATAGTTGTACGCAGATTGCAGCAGAGAGGTGGATTTGCCGGCATTCATCGCCGAATAGTAGAAGTAGAGTTGAGCCAAAATTCTTCCCCCTGAAAAATTCTCGCACAGTCTAACCAAAAGGCCGGATCTGAACCAGAGTGGACTGCCGGAAACTGTGCGCCGGCTCGCCGCACACACAATGAAATGAGCCCCGCTTAGCGGGGCTCATCATCTTTACTGGGTTACTGCCGTGGCACGATTGGGCGCACACAGGCGTCGCAATACCAGCACCACCAGTAACAAACCCAGAGTCGCGGCGCCAAAGCCCAGGACAACCGAACCTGTGATGCCCAGCACCAGGTAGCCCGCCAGAGAGATCACCGCCGTCAGCACCGCATAGGGCAACTGAGTGGTCACGTGGTCAATGTGGTGACAGCCTGCACCTGTGGAGGAGAGGATGGTGGTGTCAGAGATGGGCGAGCAATGATCGCCAAACACCGCCCCGGCCAGCACAGAAGAGAGCATGGGCAGCATCAGCGCCAGATCAACCGCCTCCGCCATGTTGGCGGCGATGGGCAACATGATGGCGAAGGTGCCCCAGCTGGTGCCGGTGGCGAAAGCGGCAAAACCACTCAGGACAAACAGCAGTGCCGGCAGGGACCAGGCGGGCAGGTTGCCCTGGGCCAGAGACGCCATGTACTCACCGGTGTTGAGATCGCTGATGATGCCGGCAATGGTCCAAGCGAACAGCAAAATGTAGATGGCAGGCAGCATCGACTTGGTGCCGCTGATCACCGCCTTCACCATATACCCCACGGGCACGCCCTGCATCAGGCTGAACATCAGGGTAAAGATCACCCCGGCCAGGCCGGAGTAGAACAGGGACCAGGCCACATCGGTGTTTTCGAAAGCGCCGATCAGGCTGAAGGCTTTGCCATCGGCGGCCAGGGCCTGGTTGCCGGAGAACAGCATCAGAGCCACGGTGATGGCGATCAGGAAGCCGATGGGGGCCACCAGGCCGGCCACCCGGCCGTTGTCCGCTTCAGGCAGATCCAGCTCCTCACCTGGGGGCACGCCGCGTGACTCCTCCCACAGCTGACCGGCACGGGCACGTTGCTCGGCCCGAGCCAGGGCACCGAAGTCCAGGCCAAAGTAGACCACCGCCAGCAGCAGCAGGAAGGCGAAGATGGCGTAGAAGTTCATGGGAACCATCTGGATAAAAGCGCTCAGGTAACCGATTTCCGTCATGCCATGGGTGGTGAGCAGGCCACCAATCAGGGCGATGATGTACGCCCCCCAGGAGGAGATGGGGGAGATCACGCAGATGGGCGCCGAAGTGGAATCGATGCAATAGGCCAGCTTCTCCCGGGACACCTTATAGTGATCGGTCACCGGTCGGGCTACGGACCCCACCACCAGGGTGTTGAAGTAGTCATCGATGAAGATCACCACACCCAGCACCATGGTCATCAGCTTGGCATCACGTCCAGAGCGAATCCGCTTGCGGGCCCAGGCGGCAAAAGCCCGGGTCGCGCCGGAGACGGAGATCAGGGCAGTCATGATCCCCAGTAGCACCAGGAACCCAAGGGTATAGAGGTTCCAGGCGGCGGGCGCCCCATCGTCCCACACCAGGGTCAGGGCGCGGCCAGAAAGCTCGGACAGCGCCGCCATGGGCGAGAACTCTACCAGCATCAGGGTACCCAGCAGGATGCCCAGCCCGAGAGAGAGCAAAACCTTGCGGGTCATAATCGCCATCCCAATAGCAACCAGGGGAGGCAGAAGAGAGAGTGCCGAATCGGCGTAACTAATTAAGGCCATCGTTATCTTATCGTTGTGGATTAGCGATGGAGGCAACTGACACGACTGTGCGTCGAGGGAGGGATATGCAGAGAATTGAAACCCACCTTCCTTTCAGTAGCGCTCCATAGTAAAAAAGCATCCGAGTTCCTCTCGGAATTTACTATGGCAGTGCTGCTCCTGTTAAAAGCAGCCCCAGCGACCAGGGATGATGCCCTGCCCACTTCGGCATCGACTCCTTTCCACCGGCGTCGTCGGGTATCAACCTCGACCGGCGTACTGATAGGCGATGCGCCTCTACCTAAATCGGTACTCGCAAAAAGCGAAGGCGGCATTCTAACCGCAAGTGTCCCTCACTTGTCCGGCAGATGCCGCCATAATGTGAGTCAAGTCACATTTATAACAGTTCCGTGAGCTTAGGAACAGCCTCAAACAGGTCTGCTTCCAGGCCGTAATCGGCAATCTGGAATATAGGCGCGTCCGGGTCCTTGTTGATCGCTACGATCACCTTGGACTCCTTCATGCCCGCCAGATGCTGAATGGCGCCGGAGATCCCCACGGCAATGTAGAGATCCGGAGCAACGATCTTACCTGTCTGGCCCACCTGCAGGTCATTGGCCACAAAGCCTGCGTCCACAGCCGCCCTGGATGCACCGATGGCGGCGCCCAGTTTGTCCGCCAGCTGTTCGATCAGGGCAAAGTTCTCGCCGCTGCCCAGTCCACGGCCACCGGAGATCACCACCCGTGCCGCACCCAGTTCTGGGCGCTCGGACTCAACCAGCTCCTCACCGACAAACTGAGTCAGCTCGTTCGCCTTGACGCTGTCCAGAGCATGAATCTCGGCCGGAGCCTGCTCAGCCACCGCATCAAAGGCACTGGTGCGAATGGTCAGCAGCTTTTTCTCATCCAGGCTCTGCACCGTTGCCAGGGCATTGCCCGCATAGATAGGACGAACGAAGGTATCGTCAGATTCGATGGCAATGACATCGGAGTGCTGAGCAACATCCAGCAGGGCCGCAGCCCGAGGCAGCATATCTTTGCCCTTGGCACTGGCGGCGGCCAGAATGTGGCTGTACTCGCCAGCCAGTTCCACCACCAGGGCGGCCACAGGCTCCGCCATCTGATGGGCGTAAGCCGGGTTGTCCGCCACCAGCACCTTGGTGATGCCGGCAAGCTTGGCGCCCTGCTCCGCGGCGGCCGTTGCCTTATCGTCGGCCACCAGCAGATGAAGGTCCTGACCCAGAGCCGAGGCGGCACCCACCACCTTGGCGCAATCGGCACTCAGGCCCTGCTTGTCTACTTCTGCAATAATGAGGATCGCCATTACACCACCTTCGCTTCATTCTTCAGCTTATCCACCAGCTCTTCCACTGAGCCCACCATGATGCCACCGCTGCGCTCAGCGGGCGCAGCCACCTTCAGCGTCTTCTGATGAGACCCCAGCTGCAGCTCAAAGTCCGCCACAGTCACTGTCTCCAGAGGCTTACGCTTGGCCTTCATGATGTTGGGCAGGGAGGCATACCTGGGTTCATTGAGACGCAGGTCCGCTGATACCACCGCCGGCAGCTTCACGTTCAGGATCTGAATCCCACCATCTATCTCTCGGGCCACCTTAATCTGGTCACCCTCCACTTCCACACTGGAGGCAAAGGTCGCCTGACCCATACCGGCCAGTGCCGCGGTCATCTGAGCGGTCTGGTTGTTGTCGCCGTCAATAGACTGCTTGCCAAAGAGCACCAGAGAGGGCTGCTCCTTATCAATCACCGCCTTGAGCACCTTGGCAACAGAAAGAGGCTCCAGAGCATCATCATGCTCCACCAGAATCCCTCTGTCGGCGCCCAGCGCCATGGCGGTCCGCAGCTGCTCCTGAGCCACCTTGGGCCCAATTGACACTGCAATAATCTCATCAGCGTGGCCTTTCTCCTTCAGCCTTACCGCTTCCTCTACTGCGATCTCGCAGAAGGGGTTGATCGCCATCTTCAGATTGGCCAACTCGACATCGGTCTCGTCTGCCTTAACCCTTACTTTTACATAGGGGTCGACCACCCGCTTAATGGGAACCAGAATCTTCATAGTACGTCCTTTGTTGAGCGCCGGAATCGACTTTGCCTAACACTGCCCACCACTCTAATTACTGTTGACGTTAACGTCAACCTGAACCAAGGTCGCAGGGCACCGATGAAGCGGCGAATCCGCCTCAGGTGAGATTCCAATGACTTTTAAAAAGGAAGATGAACTTTAACAAAAGTAAAATGTCATCATTTGGGAATGCAAAACTCTATTTAAACCCTAAATTATTCGGAATATTTTGCAGACAAGTAATATTTTGCATGCTAGTCTAAACACTGATCTATTTGCACACTCATATTTAGGTTGATTCAACGATGGCTGATTTCCTCGAAATTTTGACTCACGGTCGCCGCTTGAAGGCTCAAGTTAAAGAGCTGGAGCTGGATGAACTGAAAGACGTAATTGCTAAACTTCAAAAGATTGCCGATGAGCGCGAAACTGAAGCTGAAGCTGAAGAAGCTGCTCAAGCCGAGCGTCTGGCGAAAATTGAAGCAATTCGTAAGCAACTGGCCGAAGATGGTATTAGCGTAGATGAGCTGAATGCTCTGGAAGGCGCTTCTCCTCGTCGCAAACGTGCTCCTCGCCCTGCCAAATACCAAATTGAAGTAGATGGCGAGATGATTACCTGGACCGGTCAAGGCCGTACCCCTAAGGCAATCAAGGAAAAGCTGGACCAAGGTCACTCTCTGGAAGAGTTCCTGATCGAGCAATAAACTCGAGTTTCCTGAAAAAGCGGTCGCCATAGGCGGCCGTTTTTTTATGCCTGTTGGAAATAGAGGCTACTGTATCACTTACTGATATAAACTATTCCTCCAGGGCATAAGGGATCTCACACCGCCCCGCCAGCAATATGATAAAAGCTTTTACAATCATGCACTAACACTATGTCCGCAGGCCCTTGTCCAACTATTGCCCTAGCCATATCCCTAACCCAAGTGTATAACCGCCGGTCCACTACCCCCTTGAGACATTCTCCTCACCTGCAGAAGATATGACATTTCAATTGCGCAGATTGAGGCGGGATAAAAGCGAAGCTGAATTTAAGCTGAATATACAATTGCGCCAGCCGTGATATCGAAGAATAGAAACCTTTGATAACCAGGTGTCACCACTCAGCTGGTCTTTATTGAGCTCGACAAGGTCAGAATGACCCTTTCAATTCAGCATTTTTGTGAGCCATTGTTGAGCATGACCCAACACCAGCCGAGCCGACAGAGCTCATGCCATGGGTATTTCTACACTCTTTTTAAGGCTGGGGCGATTTCGAAGTAACCAAATGTTAACTCCCGGTCTCTATAACAGGAGGTATATGCTCCGGGCCCTTTAACCTATCCAATAACTCATAGGTTAATGCTGCCGAACTCCGGCGGCCCTTCTTTGTCATCTCGTCCGAACAACTAGGACAACAATCTGGTCAAATTTACACCAGCATCGAAATCAATCTGGCCGAAGAAGAGTTATAAGTGGGTATTATATTTCGCCCCGAGGCCGCCTCTTACTTTCTCAGGCCACATATACGCTGTGTTACACTAAAGCGATAAAAGTGCCAAAGAGATCCCCCATGAGACACTCCATCATCGCCACACTCCTGTTACTTGGTGGCTGCAGTGCCAACTTCGAGTTCAACAGCAACTTGGACTCCGAGGCTACCCGAGACTATTTCAAAGCAGGTCAGGTTGCCCTGCATCTGGGCGAGACACCGCCCCCGGGTAAAGACCTCGGTTGGCTGGAAGCCACCAGCTGCCAACAGCGACAGGCGGACCCCGCCGCCAGCCCTGCGGATGCCAGAACCCAACTGCGCCGCAAAACGGCAGAGCTGGGGGGCAATGCCCTCTGGGTAAGCCGATGTGTGTCACTGCCCGCTGATGACCACTGTCTCTCCGCCATCACCTGCTACGGCCAGGCTTTGCAACAACATGAAGATTGAGATTGAACCTGTCGCCATCTGCCGCTCCCCCTATAAGCAGAAATTTGCCATTCCCCGCCAACCGCGACTGGTGCCCGCAGCCGTCGGTCGGCTGGAGCTGCAGGGGGAGTGCAACAACCCCGATCTGCTCAGAGGGCTGGAGCAGTTCGATACTCTTTGGCTGATCTTCGCCTTCCACGAGAACCTGGCTCAAGGGTGGAAGCCGACGGTTAGACCTCCCAGACTGGGCGGCAACACCCGGGTCGGGGTGTTCGCCACCCGGGCCACCTTCAGGCCCAATGGCCTGGGGTTGTCAGCGGTAAAACTGAAAGGTATCGGCCAGCACAAGGGGCAACACTACATAGAGGTAGAGGGGATTGATCTGCTGGATGGCACCCCCATCTACGACATCAAGCCCTATATTCCCTACTCCGATGCCTTGCCTGACGCATCGGGAGGCTTCGCCCAGGAGGCGCCCCCCTCCATGACCATGGAGGCCAGCCCTCAGGGCAGCGCAGCCCTGACAAGGGCCGAAGCGCTCTGTCCCGGCTTTACTGAACTGGCCTCTCAAGTGCTGGCCCAGGATCCCCGTCCCGGGTACAAGAGGGAGGAGGGGGAGCGCATCTATGGTGTCCAGTTGCATCAGTTTGATCTGCGCTGGCAGGTAAAAGGGGGTCGCAACCTGGTGGTGGATGTGGTCCCAGTGGAGAGTTCATGAGCGAGCGTTACCGGGAGCAACACAAGCGGCGCCTGAACTGGATGCCCTGGCTCTACTACCGCCTCAAGCCCAAACACCTCGAGTGGGCCCGTCCCTGGCAACAAGCCCTGCAACAGGAACTGGAATCGATGGAGAGCGTCAGCTTTGGCCAGGAGTGCTTTCTCGCTGAAGAGTGTGCCATCTTCGCCGAACCCGGCAGAGAGGTGAAGATCGGTGACCGCTGCATGCTGGCCACCGGCAGCTTCCTTCATGGTCCCATTACCCTGGGAAACGAGGTAAGCATCAACCACGGCTGCAGCCTGGATGGTGGACGGGCGGGCCTGACCATCGGCGATCAGAGCCGCCTGGCCAATAACGTCAGCATCTATGCCTTTAACCACGGCATGGAGCTGGATCGTCCCCTCTACCAGCAGGGGGTCAGCTCCAAAGGGGTCACCATAGGCAAGGATGTGTGGGTCGGCGCCAGGGCCAGCATCGTCGACGGCGTTACCATTGGCGATCACGCTGTGGTCGGTATGGGGGCGGTGGTCACCCGGGATGTCCCCCCCTATACCAAGGTGGCGGGCAACCCGGCCCGCATCATCGGCGACCGCCGGGATCCCTGACCACACTCCGGAAACCCTGCCTCGCGCAGATTAGCCCAGACTCAGGTCTCCGCGCTCCTGGTTGTGATAGGCCACCTGGTTGCGCCCCTGGCTCTTGGCCTTATACAGTGCCTTGTCCGCCAGCTCGAAGAACTGCTCCGGAGTCTGGTCCACCTCAGGCACCACGGTGGCCACCCCGATGCTGATGGTGACATAGCCACAGATGTCCGACCCCTCATGGGGAATCCCCAGGGCCTCCACCATGGCTCTGAGGCTGTCGGCAAACTTCACCGCCTTACGCCCGGTTTCAGGCAACACGGCGGCAAACTCCTCACCGCCATAGCGGGCCAGCAGGTCTCGGGGCCGATTAAGCTGACTGGAGAGCATGCGGGCGATCTTCTTCAGCACCCTGTCCCCGGCCAGGTGGCCATAACGATCGTTGTAGTTCTTGAACAGATCCACGTCGATGACAAACAGGGTTACCGGCTTGCCGGTACGGCGGGCACTCTCCCACTCCTGGCTGAGCCAGGTATCAAACTGGCGGCGATTGGCCACCTGAGTCAGACCGTCAGTGAGACTCTGTCGGGTCAGTTGCTGGTTTACCCGGTTCAGCTCTTCGGTACGAGCCCGGACCAGGGCTTCCACTTCATGGTTTCTGCGGCGCATCTGCCACAGCATGCCACCCACGGCCAGCATTGCCATGGAGCCGCCCAGCCCCACCACATAGGGCGCCAGGCTGCGTTTGGCCGCAAAGAACTCGCCGTTGGCCATGGCCACCAGCTCCCAGCGACGCCCCGCCAGCCCGTCGAACACAAAGCTCTGAGTGCGATCCCCGACCGACACCGGATGCGGTGGCGCCCCCATCAGCTGGCGACGTGTGTCGCCTGTGGTGTCCCAGATCTGAAACTCAATGTTGGCACGCTCCCCGTCCAGGACCAGATCATGCAGCAGCTCCTCCACCTGGAACACCCCCAGCAGGTAGCCCTTAAGCAGTTTGCTGCGGCTGGCATCGGTCAGAGGCAGGCTGTGATAGATGGGCACCACCGCCATCACCACCTTGCCATAGGAGACATCCATGGCCATGGGAGACAGCAGCAACTCACCGGCTCCCATCGCCTGGGTCAGCACGCCCATCAGTTGAGGATCCTGACTGAGATCCATCCCCAGGCGCGACTCGTTACCACTGAAAGGGCGAAGATAATAGACGGGGAAGTATTCATTGCGGCGCTCGGCCACCACCCGCTGGCCTAGGGAGGATTCGGTGAAGCTGAAATCGGGAAAGCGGTCGCGCATCGCCAGTTCCATCTGCTCGCGCTCCTTGTGGGCCACCCGCGGCACCCACTCCAGCGCCTTGATCTCCCGCTGCCGGGCGAGGATGCCATCGGCCACCATCTCAAACTCGTCGGCGGTGACGTTGGTGCTGCCCTGATACAGGGTAGAGAGGTAATTGAGCACCGACAGCGAGGAATCGATGCGCCACTTTATCTGTCTGGCCTGATTACTGGCGTAGTGATCGAACTCCCTCTCCAGGGTGTACTGCTCTGTCTGGTAAAGGCGAAACGCCAACCAGGTCATCGACAGTACCCCGACCAGCACCAGACTGGTGATACCCCACCGTTCACTCTTCATTGCCACTCCGTCGGGCCTGAGATCCTTTAACAATTATTCCATACGAAACAACCAATAATCATCAATATATTACATCAGCCTGATGATCCGGCTCTTTAAGTATCCCAGAGTTGCTCTCAAAGCGCAGCCCGAGTGACACCTGGGGCTCAGGACTGATAGACTATCGGCCTCTTTATTTTTACGGACATTATCGATGAGAACCAGTCGTTACCTGGTCTCCACCCTGAGAGAGACCCCCTCTGATGCTGAAGTGATCAGCCATCAGCTGATGTTGCGCGCCGGCATGATCCGCAAACTGGCTTCCGGGCTCTACACCTGGCTGCCTACTGGCCTGAAAGTGCTCAAGAAAGTTGAAAACATCGTGCGCGAAGAGATGAACCGCGCCGGTGCCGTGGAAACCCTGATGCCCATGGTTCAGCCCGCGGACCTCTGGCAGGAGACCGGCCGTTGGGACGACATGGGTCCCGAGCTGCTGCGCATCAAGGACCGCCATCAGCGCGATTTCGTCCTGGGCCCCACTCACGAAGAGGTGATCACCGATATCGTTCGCGATGCCGTGAAGTCCTACAAGCAGCTGCCTCTGAACCTCTACCAGATTCAGACCAAGTTCCGCGATGAAGTCCGTCCACGCTTCGGTGTGATGCGCTCCCGTGAGTTCCTGATGAAGGATGCCTACTCCTTCCATCTGGACCAGGAGACCATGGACGAAACCTACCAGGCGATGTATCAGGCCTACTGCCGCATTCTGGAACGCATGGGGCTGGAGTTCCGTCCAGTACTGGCGGACACAGGAGCCATCGGTGGCAGCCACAGCCACGAATTCCAGGTTCTGGCCCAGAGCGGTGAGGATGCCGTGGTCTTCTCCACCGAGAGTGACTACGCCGCCAACATCGAAAAGGCGGAAGCCCTGCCTCTGGGTGAACGTGGTGAGCCCGGCCAGGAGATGACCCTGGTGGACACCCCGGATGCCAAGACCATCGAACAGTTGGTGGAGCAGTTTGACCTGGCCATCGACAAGACCGTTAAGACCCTGATCGTGCACGCCAGCGACGAGTGCGATGCCAAACTGGTGGCACTGATGGTTCGCGGCGATCATGAGCTGAACGAAGTCAAAGCGGAGAAGCTGCCTGAAGTGGCCACCCCGCTGCAGTTTGCCACCGAAGAGGAGATCCGCGATGCCATCGGTGCCGGTCCTGGCTCCCTGGGTCCCGTGGATCTGAAGCTGCCCCTGATCATCGATCGCTCCGTGGCCACCCTGAACGACTTCGGTGCTGGCGCCAATATCGACGGCAAGCACCACTTCGGCATCAACTGGGAGCGCGATGTCGCCCTGCCCCGTATCGAGGACCTGCGTAACGTGGTAGAGGGTGATAACAGCCCCTGTGGCCAGGGCGTGCTGAAGATTGCCCGGGGCATCGAAGTGGGTCACATCTTCCAGCTGGGTACCAAGTACTCCGAGTCCATGAAAGCCACCGTGCTGGATGAGCAGGGCAAGGCCCGTCCGCTGATCATGGGCTGCTATGGCGTGGGCGTCTCCCGCATCGTCGCCGCAGCCATTGAGCAGAACCATGACGACAGAGGCATCATCTGGCCCGCGGCCATCGCCCCCTTCCAGGTGGTGATCGTGCCGATGAACATGCACAAGTCACACCGGGTTCAGGAAACCGCAGAGAAGCTGTACGAAGAGCTGACTGCGGCAGGCATCGACGTGCTGTTCGATGACCGTAAGGAGCGCCCTGGTGTGATGTTCGCCGACGCCGAGCTGATGGGCATCCCCTACTCAGTAGTGATTGGTGAGCGCGGCATCGACGCCGGCAACCTGGAACTGAAGAGCCGGGCCGACGGCAGCAAAGAAGATGTAGCCATGGGCGCCGTTCTCGAAGCGGTTCAGGCCAAGCTTCAGGGCTAACAGCCTCAAGCACAAAAAAGGGTTGGCATTGCCAACCCTTTTTTTATTTCAATCGCTCCGGAGCACTGACTGCCCGCTCCACCCCCTGAATCAGCTCGCGGAAGATCTTCTCCTTATCCAGCTCGACGGTACACTTGCGCGCACCGCACACCAGCTGCACCATGCCACCGTGCAGGGTATGGAACAGGGTAAAGGCGGCTTCGATGGACATATCCGGGTGCAAAGCCCCCTGCTCAGAGGCCATCTTCAGCGCCTGATACATATGGGAATCTTCCTGGCAGTGCATCTCGTCGAGCTTTTCCGCAAGCTCCGGCACCTGCTCCGCCTGGCGATAGAGCATCATCACCTGTTTGAGAATCGACTCGGTGTTCAGCTCCAGCCAGAACGTGTGGCTGGCCTGGAGCAGACAATTCAGGGGATCGGCCCCCTCCTCGGTCATGGAGTGCCACAACCGCTCCGCTTCGGGAGTAATAGAGCGTTCAAACAGGGCATGCAGCAGATCGGCCTTGTCTTCGAAGTGCCAATAGATCGCCCCCCGGGTCATCTCGGCGTCGGCGGCAATCTGCGCCAGGGTGGTTTTGGCCACCCCGTTTTCACAGAACAGCTTCATCGCCGAATCCAGCAGTTGCTGGCGGGTCTTCTCCGCCTCTGCCTTGGTTTTTCGCGCCATGTATCAGGCCTCCTCTGGGTCTGCAGACCCCTCATCCGGCGATACAGCTCTGACCGTCGGAAGGTAAAGAATGGCGCAAATTATACCTACACTTAAGTTTGTATCAATGCGGTTATACCGTGAACTATACTTAACTCACTGCATCATAATGTAAATCAATGATTCTCTGTGGATTATCACACTCCACCACCTTAAGGGAGGCCAAGGCTCCATGAGGCCGTCGCAACAGACACAGAACCGGGCCCTGCAACTCAGCGGAGGAGGCAGCCGGGCCGCCTATCAGGTAGGGGTGCTTAAGGCGATCGCCAGCTTCTACCCGAGAAACCACGGCCTGCCCTTCCCCATTCTCTGCGGCACCTCGGCGGGCGCCATCAATGCGGCAACCCTGGGGTGTCACGCGGGCTCTTTTCACAAGGGGGTCAGGAAGCTCGAGTGGATCTGGCGAAACTTCCGCAGTCAGCAGGTATACCACGCAGACCTCTGGCCCGCCTCCAGGCACCTGTTGCGTCAGGTGTGGCGCCGCAAAGACCCCCAGTTGCCTCCCAGCCTGTTGAACAATCAGCCCCTGCGAGTCCTGCTTGACCGGGTCCTGCCCCTTGAAAAGCTGCAACGCCACATCGATACCGGCCACCTGAAAGCCCTGACCGTGGCCGCGTCCAGCTACGCCCACCCCTGCTGCATCAACTTCTATCAGGGGCAGCAGAACCTGGCCCCCTGGCAGAGGTTCCGCCGCCGGGGTCAGGTGGCTCAACTGACTCTGGATCACCTGATGGCCTCCTCGGCCATCCCTCTGGTGTTCCCGTCGGTGGCCATCGATGGCGAGCACTTTGGCGATGGCGCCATCCACCAGCTCTCCCCCTTAAGTGCCCCCATTCACCTGGGCGCGGAGCGGATCTTCATCATCAACCTGGAGAGCCCGACGGACAAACACCCCGTGCCCCATCCCCCCAACAGCGGCCGCATCACCGGTCACCTGCTGGACGCGGTGTTTTCCGATGCCCTGAGTTCGGATCTGGAACGGGTGGCGCGGATCAACGCCTCCCTGGCGCTAATCCCCCCGGAGCGCCGGGTGATGCAGCCACTGCGCACCGTGGAGACCCTGACCATCAAGCCGTCGGAAAACCTGGATGCCATCGCCCTGAAGCACTATCGTCGCCTGCCCAGGGGCGCCCGTACCCTGCTGAAGCTGATGGGGGTGGATGAGAACCGGGAATCGAGCCTGCTGAGCTACCTGATGTTCGAGTCTGAGTACTGCCAGGAGTTGATGGAGTTGGGTTACCGGGATGCCAGCGCCCAGCAGCAGCAATTGAAGATCTTCTTTGAGCTGGAGGAGTTTAAGGCCCCTCCAGCAGCGCCCGCTCCGCCAGCTCCACCTGATGAGGCGTCCCCATCAGCAGCAGCACATCACCCCGCTGCAGGCGGGTAGTGGGGACAAACTCCAGGGCCACCCCCTCCCGCTTGAGGCCATCCAGTTGCACCCGCCAGTGATTCAGCGGTAACTCCACCACGAAGTGGCCCACCGCCCAGGCGTTGTCTGACAGGGTTACCGCATGCAGCAGCTCCCGCCCCTGCACAGGATCGGTGCCACCGAAGAATCCATGGAGCATGCGATAGCGGTCGCGCCGCTCCCGCTCGATGCGCAGCAGAATACGGGGCAGAGGCACCCCCAACTGATACAGCACCTGGGACACCAGCATCAGGCTGCCCTCCAGGCTCTCAGGGATCACCTGGTCGGCCCCCGCCAGCTCCAGGGCTTCGAGGGTGGCATCATCCCGGGTACGCACCAGGGTGCGGATATGGGGGGCCATCAGCTTGATGCAATCCAGCAGGTTGAAGATGTCGCGGCGATTGTCGAAGGTAACCACCACCAGCCTGGCCCGGTGCAGTCCCACCTCCTTGAGAATATCCTGGCGTCGGCCATCACCAAACACCACAGGCTCACCGGCGGTCCTGGACTCACGCACCCGGATCGGGTCGAGGTCCACCGCCACGAATGGCATCTTCTCCCGCTTGAGGAAGCGTGCGATGGTCTGCCCCACCCGGCCGTAGCCCAGCAGCACCACATGATCCTGGGTAGCCAGTTCAGGGGCTTCCGGCTCCTCACCAAACAGCTGCTCCCTCTGTCCCAGCACCCGCTTGGCCAGCACCAGACAGTTATCCACCATGAAAGGCGTCAGCGCCATGGAGATCACCCCGGTGGCCACCAGCAGGTTGGCCAACCCCTGTTCCATCACCTGCCATTTCATCGCCAGGGCGATCAGCACGAAGCTGAATTCGCCCACCTGAGCCAGGCAGATGCCGGTGGCCAGGGCGTCCTTGGTCTTCTCACCGGTAAGGGTGGCCAGCATCCAGATGATCATCGCCTTGGCCAGCATCACCACCGTCAGCAGGCCCAGCAACAGGGGCAACTGATCCCACAGCAGAGACAGGTCCAGCAGCATGCCCACCGACACAAAGAACAGCCCCATCAACAGGTCGCGAAAGGGGCGGATGTCCGCTTCCAATTGCTGGCGATACTGGCTTTCACCCAGCAGCATTCCCGCAAGGAAGGCCCCCAGGGTCATGGAGAGCCCCAGGGAGAGGGTGACAAAGCCTGTGGCCAGGGCCACCGCCAGGGTGGTCAACAGGAAGAGTTCATCGGAGCGGGAACGGGCGACCTCATCGAAGATCTTTGGCAGAAGGTAGCCCCCCAGCCCCAGCAGCAGTACAAAGGCGATGGTGCCCTTGAGCAGCGCCCAGGAAAGCTCCATGGCCAGGGCCACACCGCCACTGTCGGAGCCCAGGAGGGGGATGATGATCAGCAGAGGGATCACCGCCAGGTCCTGGAACAGCAACACACTGACAGAAAGCTCGCCATGACGGCGGTTGATCCAGCCTTGCTCATCTAGCTGCTTGAGCACAATGGCCGTCGAGGAGAGGGCGATGGCACCGCCACAGACAAAGGCCGCCCGCGGATCCAGCCCCATGCCCCAGGCAAGGGCGAAGGTGCACCCCAGGGTAACCGCCACCTGGGCGCTGCCCAGACCAAATACCCGGGCGCGCATGGCCCACAGGCGAGGCAGGGAGAACTCCAGCCCCAGGGAAAACATCAGGAACACTACGCCGATCTCGGCCACCAGGGCGATCTGGTCACTCTGTAACCAGTTGAACCCCTGGCTGCCCGCCAGGCCCCCGGTGATCAGCCAGGCGAGGATCACCGGCAGCTTCAGCCGCCGGGTGATCACCAGTCCGGCAATGGCCACCAGTGCCAGTAATAAGATGGGGGTCAGACCGCCGTGATCCATGGGTATCGCCTCTCCTCCTGAAAGTCTGCTTGGTGGAGAGGCGGTGAGGCCTACTCCTGACGAATGGGGACCAGTCCAGGTCCCAGGGTCTCCAGTGCCTCCTGCTCCAGCCAGTAGCCCAGGGCGGCCACCAGCTTGTCACCGAAGAACAGCATGGGGATCTGGCCTCTCAGCCAGGGGGGCACTCCTAGCTCCTGCCACACTTTCTTCAATGGTCTGGAGCCACTGCGATTGGCGGGACGAACCCGTCGTGTCCCCAGAAGATCATAGCGCACCAGTACCGACTCTCCGGCTCGAGGCAGCCTGAGCCGCTCGCCCTCGGCGCGTTCCTCCAGGCACCAGTGTTCGCCGTTGGCCATCTGCTGACGCACCCTGGGGATCATCATCTCCAGCTCCGCATCCAGCGAAGGTGCCTCTCCCACCAGATACAGGGCATCACGGAAACGACGCAACTGGCACTCACCCAGTTTCAGGGTGGGCTGAGCATCCTCCCGGGCCAGCCAGAACTGCGCCAGTTGCTGCAGCTGAACTTGGGAGGGCATCAATTGATTATGCTTTCTTAACCAGTACCTTACCAGATTATTTCTTCGGGGCGCACTGAGGGCGGCCAGACCACTGATCCCCAGGCCGCCGCTGCCAACCTGATGCTGACGCAGATCCTCCTTCGCCAGTTCATCGCACAGGCTCTGCTGCTCGCCACACAACTGAGCACTGCGATGAACCGCATGATGAAACCCCGGCCAGCGATCCTTCATCAAGGGCAGAACCTTATGACGCAGGAAGTTGCGGTCGAATCGCAAGTCGGTGTTGCTGTCATCTTCGATGTGGGCCAGTCCCAATTCTGCTGCAGCGCTCTCCACCTCGGCGCGGGAGTGCCCCAACAGAGGCCGCAACATGGTAGCTCCGGCAAAGGGTTGGGAGGCCAGCATCCCTGCCAAGCCCAGGGGGCCGCTGCCCCGCTTGAGGGCGAGCAGCAGGGTTTCCGCCTGATCATCTTTGTGCTGGGCCGTCAGCAACAGATCGCCGGGCAACAGCAACTGGTTGAGGGCCGCATAGCGGGCCTCCCGGGCGGCGGCTTCCAGGCTGACTCTCGGGCCCTGCTCCACCGACACCTTGGTCACCGTCAGGGGCAAACCATAAAGCTCGGCTCGGCGACGACAATGGGCCACCCAGCTCTCGGCATTGTCCGATAAGCCATGGTTTACGTGAATAAGCAGGAAGGGACGGGAGGGAAATTCGGGACGGAGGCGGCCAAGGATGCTGGCCAGCAGCTCCGAATCGATACCGCCGCTGTAGGCCAGGACCACGCGGCGGGCATTGTCCAGATGGGCCGCCAGGGCGGCCCGAACGCTGGACTCAAGCTGGGTTAACGACAATAACCGTACTCCATCAATCGGTCGTAACGTTGTTCCAGCAGGGTATCCAGATCCAGCTTCTTCAACAAGCCCAGATCGTTCAAAATTTGATCTTTAAGGGAGGCGGCCATCGCTTCCATGTCCCGGTGGGCACCGCCACGGGGCTCGGAGATCACCGTATCCACCAGTTTGAGCTCATTAAGGCGCTCTGCGGTGATGCCCATGGCTTCCGCCGCCTTGGGGGCTTCCGCGGCGTCCTTCCACAGGATGGAGGCACAACCTTCCGGAGAGATCACCGAGTAGGTGGAGTACTGCAGCATGTTGACTCGGTCGCCCACGCCAATGGCCAGGGCACCGCCGGAACCGCCTTCACCAATCACGGTGCAGATCACCGGCACCTTAAGGCCAGCCATCACCTTGAGGTTACGGGCAATGGCTTCACTCTGGCCACGCTCTTCCGCACCGACCCCCGGGTAAGCGCCAGGGGTGTCGATAAAGGTGATGATGGGCATCTTGAAGCGCTCAGCCATCTCCATCAGACGCAGGGCCTTACGGTAGCCCTCGGGGCGAGGCATGCCGAAGTTACGACGTACCTTCTCCTTGGTGTCACGGCCTTTCTGATGGCCAATCACCATCACAGGCACCCCATCGAGGCGTGCGGTACCGCCGATGATGGCCGGATCGTCGGCGAAGGCACGGTCGCCGCACAATTCATCGAACTCGGTAAAGATATGATCGATGTAATCCTGGGTGTAGGGACGCTGGGGATGGCGGGCCATCTGGGCCACCTGCCAAGCGCCAAGATCGTCAAACACCTTGGTGATCAGCTCTTCACGCTTCTCCTCCAGCTGCTTGATCTCATCCTGCAGATCCATATCCAGGTTGCTGTTGCGGCTGACGTTCTTCAGTTCGTCAATCTTTGCCTGCAGTTCGGCAATGGGCTGTTCAAAATCCAAAAAATCCAGGCTCATACTCTGATCACCTAAAGGTGTCTGTCGACACTCATCAATAAGTCATGGTCACTTTGCCCGGCCCGAACAACGTCTCGAGTTGCAGCAGCAACTCGTCATCGGGCCGGACCTGCCAGTTCGGGCCCAATTGCAGGGTCCCGCAGGCGTCGGGTCGGTTATATCGTATCTGTACTGGGCAACTGCCCTGTTTAAAGTCACCCAAGAGGGTTTTGACTCGGTCCAGCTTGGTGTCATCCAGGTCTTGTGAGTCCAGATCCAGGGTGACGCCCTTGGCCCACTTCTCTCTGGCCTGACTGATGTCCAGCACCTCTTTGGCAGACATTTTATTGCCGCCGCTGAAATCATCAAAGCTGACCTCTCCCTCAACGATCAAGATCTTATCCTTTACCAGCAGATCTTGGTACTTTTCCACCCCTTCTGCAAACAGCATCACCTCCAGGCGGCCGCTTTTATCGTCCAGGGTGAGGATCCCCATCTTGGAACCCCGTTTGGTGATCATCACGCGGGCGGCAATCACCAGGCCGGCAACCCGGGTAGACTTACCCCGGCCCGTGGGCACCACATCCTTAAGGCGACCGGAAGTCCAGCCTTTTATCTCCTTAAGATACTGATTGATGGGGTGACCGGTCAGATAGAGGCCCAGGGTATCCCGCTCGCCGTCCAGCCAGATCTTATCCGGGAAGGGAGGCACGCTGACGAAGGCATGGTCCGCCTGGCCCGGCTCTGGGCAGAGATCGCCGAAGAGATCGCCCATGCCCTGGGCGACGTTGCGGGCATTCTGTCCTGCGGCCTTGGCCGCCGAGTCGAGGGTGGCCATCATCGCCGCCCTGTGGGGGCCCAGGTTGTCCATGGCCCCCGCCATGATCAGCTTTTCTATGGTGCGTTTATTGACCTTCTTGAGATCCACCCGGTTGCAGAAATCAAACAGGTCGTGGAAGACACCTCCCGCCTCACGGGCTTCGAGGATCGCCTCCACCGGGCCTTCACCGACACCCTTGATGGCGCCGATGCCATAGACGATCTGCTCCTGCTCGTTCACATTGAACTTGAACAGACCCATATTGACGTCCGGCGGCAGCACAGGCAGCCCCATGCGGTTGCACTCGTCCACCAGGGTCACCACCTTGTCGGTGTTGTCCATATCCGCCGACATCACCGCAGCCATAAAGTAGGCGGGGAAGTGCTTCTTCATCCACAGGGTCTGGTAGGAAACCAGGGCGTAGGCGGCGGAGTGGGACTTGTTGAAGCCGTAACCGGCGAACTTCTCCACCAGGTCGAAGATCTTCATCGCCAGTTCGCCGTCGACACCGTTGCTCTCCGCTCCCTCACGGAAGGTGCCCCGCTGCTTGGCCATCTCCTCAGGCTTCTTCTTACCCATGGCCCGGCGCAGCATATCCGCGCCGCCAAGGGTGTAGCCCGCCAGGACCTGGGCGATCTGCATCACCTGCTCCTGGTAGAGGATGATGCCGTAGGTGGGGTCGAGAATCGGCTTCAGGCTTTCGTGCTGGTATTGGGCATCCGGGTAGGAGATATCCTCTCGACCATGCTTACGGTCGATGAAGTTGTCTACCATGCCCGATTGCAGCGGCCCCGGACGGAACAGGGCCACCAGGGCGATCATGTCTTCGAAGCAATCCGGCTTCAGCCGGCTGATCAGCTCCTTCATCCCGCGGGATTCCAACTGGAATACCGCGGTAGTCTCGGAGCGCTGCAGCATGTCGAAGCTGGGCTGATCGTCCAGGGGGATCGATTCGATGCGCACCGGCGCTTCACCCTTGGCCTCCAGGGCCGGATTCAGCATGTCCAGTGCCCACTGGATGATGGTCAGTGTCCTCAGGCCCAGGAAGTCGAACTTCACCAGACCAGCGGTCTCCACGTCGTTCTTGTCGAACTGGGTCACCGGGTTACCGCCGCTGTCGTCGCAGTAAAGCGGCGCAAAGTCGGTAATGGTGGTGGGGGCAATCACCACCCCCCCTGCGTGCTTACCGGCGTTTCGGGTCACCCCTTCGAGCTTGCGGGCGATGTCGATGAGGTTCTGCACCTCCTCGTCCCGGTCGTACAGCTCCGGCAGCGCCGGCTCCTCCTTGAACGCCTTGTCCAGGGTCATCCCCGGATCCGGCGGAATCAGCTTGGAGATTCGATCAACGAAACCATAGGGGTGCCCCAGTACCCGGCCTACGTCGCGAATTACCGCCTTGGCCGCCATGGTACCGAAGGTGATGATCTGCGACACCGCGTCCCGGCCATACATCTCGGCGGTATGGTCGATCACCTCATCCCGGCGATCCATGCAGAAATCCACATCGAAATCGGGCATGGACACCCGCTCCGGGTTGAGGAATCGCTCGAACAGCAGGTCGTACTCCAGGGGGTCCAGATCGGTAATCTTCAGGGCGTAGGCCACCAGAGAACCGGCACCCGAGCCCCGGCCTGGGCCCACAGGGATATTGTTGTCCTTGGACCACTGGATAAACTCCATCACGATGAGGAAGTATCCGGGGAAGCCCATGGAGTTGATCACCTCCAGCTCAATTTTGAGGCGATCGTCGTATTCGGGGCGCTTCTCGGCACGCTCGGCAGGATCCGGGAACAGGAACTCGAGGCGCTCCTCCAGGCCATCTTCCGAGGCCTTGACCAGGAAATCCTCAATTTTCAGATCCCCGGTGGGGAAGTCGGGCAGAAAGTACTCGCCCAGGCGAACGGTGACGTTACAGCGCTTGGCGATCTCCACGCTGTTCTGCAGCGCTTCGGGAATGTCCTGGAACAGCTCTACCATCTCCGCCTCGGTGCGGAAATACTGCTCCCTGGAGTAGAGTCTGGGGCGACGGGCGTCATCCAGGGTGTAGCCGTCATGGATACACACCCGAATCTCATGTTCATCAAAGTCTTCCGGGTTGAGGAACACCACCTCGTTGGTGGCCACCACCGGCAGGCCGGCGGCCACCGCCAAATCCACCGCCCGGTGCAGGTAGGTCTCCTCCCCTTCGCGCCCTGTGCGCAGCAGCTCCAGGTAGTAACGGTCGGGGAAGTGGGTCTGATAGAACGCCGTCAGCTGGTCCACCACCTGCTGGTTGCCCTTGGTCAGGGACTGGCCGACATCGCCATCCTTGCCGCCGGAGAGCAGGATCAACCCCTCGGCGTGCTCCGCCAGCCAGTCACGATCCAGAACCGGCCTGTGGTTGACGTGCCCTCTCAGGTAAGCCTTGGAGATAAGCAGGGTGAGATTCTTATACCCTTCGTTGTTCATGGCGATGACGGTCAGTCGACACTGCAGCTCATCCAACTCGGGGCAGATCTGCCAGAAGTCGGCCCCGATGATCGGTTTGATGCCGTTCTTATGGGCACCGCCGTAGAACTTCACCAGACCACAAAGGTTGGTCTGATCGGTCAGGCCGATGGCCGGCATCTGCTGCTCCGCCGCCCTGGCCAGGATGGGGCCCACCTTCTGCAGGCCATCCACCATGGAAAAATCGGAGTGTACCCTCAGATGGATAAACTTGGGATCGGCCATGGGTTACTCCAGGCCCAGTGCGCGGCGCACCGGTTTAAAGCTGGTTCTGTGGTGTGGGGTCGCGCCCTGGGTGGCCAGGGCCTCAAGATGGGCGGCGGTGGGGTAACCCTTGTGACCGGCAAACCCATAATCCGGATAGAGCTTGTCCAACTCTTTCATCTCCCGGTCCCGAACCACCTTGGCCAGGATGGAGGCGGCGCTGATGGCAGGCTCCTTGTCGTCCCCCTTCACCAGGGCTTCCGCCGCCAAACCGCCAAAGTCAGGACAACGGTTGCCGTCTACCCGCACCAGAGTGGGGGTCAGGGTGAGGCCGGCGACCGCGCGCTGCATCGCCAGCATGGTGGCATGGAGAATATTCAGGCGGTCGATCTCCTCGACGCTGGCCCGGCCCACATGCCAGGCCAGGGCCTTCTCCTGGATCTCAATGAAAAGCGCTTCACGGCGCTTCTCCGACAGCTTCTTGGAGTCACGCAACCCCTCAATGGGATTGGCAGGGTCCAGGATCACCGCGGCGGTCACCACATCCCCCACCAGGGGGCCACGGCCCACCTCATCCACACCGGCAATCAGCTCACTCATGATCGGCTCCAATCAGCTGTAACACCGCCTTGGCGGCCTGTTCCGAGGCATCCAGGCGCAGCTCCTGGTGCATCTGGGTGAAGGTGGCCAACAGTTCGCTGTTGTCCCCGTCGAGGTAACCACTGACCTGCTGGGCCAGGGCGTCGGCGGTGCACTCATCCTGAATCAGTTCAGGCACCAGATCCCTGCCTGCCAGCAGGTTGGGCAGGCTGTATCTGTCGATGTTCATCATCCGCTTGGCGATGCGGTAGGTCATGGGAGCCAGCTTGTAGGCCACCACCATGGGACGCTTCACCAGCATCGCTTCCAGGGTGGCGGTGCCGGACGCCAGCAGAATGACGTCCGACGCAGCCATCACGGTACGGGACTGACCGTCCACCAGCACCAGCTCGAGGTCCGGGGCCAGTTGCGCCTTTAGGGCGTAAAACTGGCTGCGGCGGGCCTGGTTGGCCAGGGGCACTACTATGGTGAGTTGTGGATGGCGCGCCTTGAGCTGGGCGGCGGTTTCCAGGAAGGTGGGGCTCAGACGCTTCATCTCACCGCCACGGCTGCCGGGCAGCAGCGCCAGCACCTGTCCCTCCTGGGGCAGATTCAGGGCCTCTCTGGCCTCCGCCTGGTCACTGACCAGGGGAATCTCGTCCGCCAGGGTGTGCCCCACGAAGGTGCAGGGCACCTGATGTTGGTCGTAAAACGCCTTTTCGAAGGGCAGCAGGGACAGCACCAGGTTAGTGGCCTTCTCGATCTTGAAAATGCGCTTGGGGCGCCAGGCCCAGACTGACGGGCTGACGTAATGCACCGTGGGGATGCCAGCGGCCTTCAGCGGCGCTTCGATGCGCAGATTAAAGTCCGGCGCATCCACACCGATGTAGAGGTCAGGACGACGATCCATCAGTGTGCTGATCAGCTGTTTTTTGATCTTCAGAAGGCGGGGCAGACTGCCAAGCACCTCCACCAGCCCCATCACCGCCAGGGCCTCCATGTCCGCCAGGTTCTCCATCCCCACTTCCTGCATGCGGGGACCGCCGATGCCAATAAACTGAGCATCGGGGTGGCGTTTGCGAAGGGCCTTCATCAGGCCGGCACCTAAAATATCGCCGGAGAGTTCCCCGGCGACGATAGCTATGGTCAACTGGCTCAAGCCAAGCTCCTCAACGAACGATACCGCGGCTGGATTGCTCGACAAAATCTGCCAGCATCCCCACCTCTGGGTGCGCGTCCGCCAACTCCCTCAACTGGGGCATCGCCTCGGCGGTGGTCAGGCTGGAGCGGTAGAGAATCTTGTACGCCTTGCGAATGGCGGTGATCGCCTCCTTGGAGAAACCGCGACGCTTGAGACCTTCGTTGTTGATCCCCCGGGGCACCGCGCTCTGGCCGGAGGCCATCACATAGGGGGGCACATCCTGCAGCACCAGGGAGCAGCCTGCGGTAAAAGCGTGAGCACCAATCTTCACAAACTGATGCACCCCGGTCATGCCGCCGAGGATGGCGTGATCGCCCACCTGCACGTGTCCGGCGATGGAGGCGTTGTTGGCCATGATCACATGGTCACCGACCATGCAGTCGTGGGCCACGTGGGTGTAGGCCATAAACAGGTTGTTGGAGCCGATCTTGGTCAGTCCCTGATCCTGAACCGTGCCGCGATGCACTGTGCAGCACTCACGGAACACGTTGTTGTCGCCAATCTCCAGGCGGGTCGGCTCGCCAGCGTACTTCTTGTCCTGACACTCCTCACCGATGGAGGCAAATTGGAAAAACTTGTTGCCCTTGCCGATGGTGGTGGGTCCCTTGATCACCACATTGGAGCTGATCCAGGTGTCATCACCTATGATGACGTCGGCACCAATGTAGCTGAACGGACCTATGGTGACGTTATCGCCAATCTTGGCATCGGGGTGGATTACCGCCTGGGAATGGATCACGGGATCAAGCCTCTCTCTTGGCACACATCAAGTCTGCGGAGCAGACAACCTTACCGTCGACCTTGGCTTCGGCCGCGTAGAAGCCGATGCCACGCTTGGCTTTCTGGAAGTAGACGTGCAGGTCCAGGGTATCGCCCGGAGTCACCTGGCGCTTGAAACGCACATTATCGATGCCGGCGAACAGGTACAGCTCGTTTTCACCCTTACCATAGGTCTTGAACGCCAGAATGGCGGACGCCTGGGCCAGGGCTTCCAGGATCAGCACACCGGGCATAATGGGTGCAGCCGGGAAGTGGCCGGGGAAGAAGGGCTCGTTGTAGGTCACGTTCTTGCGGGCGTGCAGAGACTCACCGGGAACGAAATCGAGGACCCGGTCCACCAGCATAAAGGGGTGACGGTGTGGCAGAAACTGGAGGATCTCATTGACCTCCATGGTGTTCATTTGCTCAGACAAGGTGGGCTCCAAACTTATTCACTATCTTGCTCTGGCTCAGCCAGCTGTTTCTCCAGCTGACGTAAGCGCTGATACATATCTTCCAACTGGCGCGAGCGCACCGAGTTGCGACGCCAGGACTTGTTGTCCTGAATGGGTGACCCGGACGAGTAAACACCGGGCTTGTTCAGCCCCTTGGTTACCCGGGACATCCCGGTAACATGGACACCATCGGCCAGCTCGATATGGCCGGCAATACCGCTGTTGCCGCCAATGATGCAGTGACGGCCAATCTTGGTGCTGCCCGCAACCACGGTGCAGCCCGCCAGGGCACTGTGGGCACCGATGACGTCGTTGTGGGCGATCTGACACAGGTTATCGATGATCACCCCCTCCTCGATGATGGTGTCATCGATGGCACCCCGGTCTATGGAGGTGTTGGATCCAATCTCAACCCGGTCACCGATGATCACCGTACCGACCTGGGGAATCTTGATCCATTGACCACGCTCGTTGGCGTAGCCAAAACCGTCTGAACCGATCACCGCACCTGAGTGGATGATGCACTCCTCCCCCACCACCACGCCATGGTACAGGGTCACATTGGCCCACAGGCGAGTGGCGCGGCCCACACGGGCACCTCGGCCCACCACGGTGCCGGCGCCAATCTGGGCGCCATCACCGATTACCGCTTCCGCTTCGACTACTGCGTTGGCGCCGATGCAAACCCCTTCACCCAATTGGGCACTGGGTTCCACCACCGCCGAGGGGTGGATGCTGTCGGCGGCTGCCGGAGTAGTGTCCAGGATCTGGGCGATGCGGGCGAAGCAGACGTAGGGGTTGGCGGCCACCAGGGCATTGCCCGGATAATTTTCCGCATCCTGCGCAGACAAAATCACCGCTCCAGCGGCGGTGTTGTCTAACTGTTTACGATATTTGCTGTTTGCCAGAAAACTGATCTGGTCAGGGCCAGCATTTTCAAGGGTGGCCACTCGGGCCACCACTTTACTGCCGTCCCCCTGAACTGTGGCGCCGACCAGTTCGGCCAGCTCCACCAGGGTTTTGCTTGCCATAGTGCTTAGTTGCCTTTACCTACAGCTTGAACCACTTTCTCGGAGATGTCTGCGGCGCTGTTTACGTACACTGCGGCACCGCGCTGCAGGATCACATCGAACTTCTCCTGCTCAGCCAGGCTGTTGATCGCCAGCTGTACCTGCTGCAGCAGTTTCTGCTGCTCTTCCTGCTGACGCTTCTGCATATCTTCCTGCAGGTTGCGGCCCTTGCGGTTGAAGTCGGCGTTCAGGCTCTCCATCTGACGGCTCAGCTCGGTTTTCTGAGCGTCGGTCATCAGCAGGGCATCCTTCTGCTGCTTCTCGGACAGAGCCTTCAGCTCCTCCTGCAGCTTGCGCACGGCAGCCACACGCTCGGCAAACTCAGTCTCCAGGTTCTGCATCATGGATTCGGCCTGAGGCAGCTTGCTCATCACCAGGCGCATGTCCACAACACCGATTTTCTGGGCCCAGGCGGAGGGAGCAACGGCAACCAACATCAGGGCAAGGGTCATTAACTTCTTCAAACTCAAATTCCTCTGTCTTTATTAGGCGGCGACCGAAGTCGCCGTTTCTTTAGAAAGTACGTCCAATATTGAAGGAGAACACTTCACTGTCATCCCCTTCGTACTCTTTGAGCGGCTTCGCCAGACTGAACACCATGGGGCCCATGGGGGACAGCCACTGCACTGACAAACCAGCTGAGGCTCGGATTCGGCTCGGATCGGAGTAGTCCTGAATCTTCTCAAATTCGGACTGAGGCAGCGATCGGTAGCTTTCATAATCGAACTCAGTATCCCATACGTTACCGGCATCGACAAAGAAGCTGGTCCGGACGGAGTTCTTATAGGACTCGTCCAGGAAAGGCGTCGGAATGATCAGCTCGGCACTCAGGGTTGCGATGGCGTTACCACCGATGGAGCGTCCGCTGTTCACCGCTACGGTATCAGGATCGCCAGGTAAACTACAGCCACCGAAGTTTCCGCCTGGCAGTGGGATACAGGGAGTACCGTCACCGGTCAGGTAGAAGGCTCGCGGGCCCACCGAGTTGGTCTTGAAGCCTCGCAGCACGGTGGAACCACCGGCGTAGAAGTTCTCCCAGAATGGCAGGATGTTGTCCTGATCCTGGTACTGACCATAGCCGTTACCATAACCCAGCTTACCCCGGGTCAGGAACACCCAGTCGTGGGTGCGGTTCAGCGGGAAGTAGAAGCTGGTGTCGAAGCTGACCTTGAAGTACTGAACGTCAGATCCGGGGATGGTCACCTTACCAAACAGCTTCTGGTTGTTACCGGAGGTTGGGAAGGTACCACGGTTCAGGGTACTGCGGGTCCAGTTGGCGTTCAGTTCATAGTTGTCAAACGCCAGGGTGCTGCTGGAATCCGTAGGATCGCCATAGATCTCGTAGAACTTCAGTACCTGCTGGTATGGGGACACCTCAGACAGCTCGTTGTGACGGTAGAACAGGCCCAGACCCAGGCGGTTGTACTCATTCACAGGCCAGGAGAGGTCGGCACCAATACCATAGGAGTTGTTCTTATAGGACTCCAGATAGTACTCATCGGCGTCAAACTCAGACCAGTAGACGTTAATGCCAGCACTCACCCCATCCTTGGTAAAGTAGGGATCGCGATAGGTGGCGTTAACACTCTTCTGATAGGAGTTGTTGTTCAGGTTGATGGCCACGTTGTTGCCCGTGCCCAGGAAGTTGCTCTGAGACACACCCAACTGCAGACTCAGCTTGCTCTCGGTACCATAGCCGACACCGAAGTTGAAGGAACCGGATGGCTGCTCCTTCACCTTGTAGCTGACGTCCACCAGATCCTCGCTGCCGGTAACCGGGGTGGTTTCCACCTCGACGGTCTCGAAGAAGCCCAGACGGTTCAGTCGCTCCTTGGACAGCTCCACGGAACGGCTGTTGAGCCAGGCCCCCTCGAGCTGACGCATCTCACGGCGGAGAACCTCATCTTTGGTCACTGTGTTACCCGAGAAGCCCACGGAGCGCACGTAGATCCGTTTGCCGGGGTCGACGTTGATGTTGAGGGAAACCTCTTTGGTCTCCTCGTCCACCTCAGGGTAGGTGGTCACCTTGGGATAGGCGTAGCCGTAGCGTCCGAGGAACTTACCAATAAGCTCCTCGGTAAAGGTGACTTCGCCACCGTTGTACATCTCACCAGACTCGATGGGTACCAGCGCTTGCATCAGCGCCTCTTTGCCCAGCAGTTCACCGGTGAGGTTGACCTCCTTAACGGTGTACTGTTCGCCCTCATCGACGTTCACTGTGACGTAGAGACCGGTTTTGTCCGGCGTCATCGCCACCTGGGTGGAGTCCACCTTGAACTTGAGGTAGCCGCGATCGTTGTAGTAGGAGGTCAGGGTTTCCAGATCCCCCTCAAGACGCTGCTTCTGGTAACGGCGGTCGCCAAAGAAGTCCCACCAAGCCACGTAGTCGGTCAGTTCGAACAGACCGATCAGCTCCTCATCGGGGAACACACTGTTACCCACGATGTTGATCTGGTGGATGTCGGCGGCGTCGCCTTCGGTGAACTTCAGCTTCAGCTCAACCCGGTTACGCGGCAGGGTGATCACCTGCGCCTTTACCTTGGCGTTGTATTTACCGACGCTGTAGTAGAAATCCTGCAGGCTGCCCTCAATCTCGGTGAGGATGGTACGGTCCAGGGGTTCGCCGGTCTTGATGCCGGACCCGTCCAGACTCTCCTGCAGCTGCTCATCCTTGATATCTTTGTTGCCGTCGAACACGATGTCGGCAATGGTCGGTCGTTCACGGACCAACACCACCAGGGTGTTGCCGTCACGAGCCACGGCGATATCTTCAAAGTTATCGGAAGCATAGAGGGAGCGAATCGCCCGCTGCAGAGCCAGGGTGTCCACCTGATCCCCCACCTTTACAGGCAGATTCAGCAACGCAGCACCAAGAGCAACCCGCTGTAACCCCTCAACCTTAATATCGTCAACCACAAAGGCGTCAAAGCCTGCAGCCTGCCCCTGTGCCGAAATGGCCGCACCGATGAATACCATCGATGCCATAATTTTATTCAGTCTCATAGACGAAGATTCTTATTATTTCCTTGGGCTTACAGTCGTGCTACGTCATTGACGATAGCGATAATCATCAACATCAGAACCAATGCGGATCCGATGCGATACCCCACATCCTGAATCCGTTCAGGAACCGGCTTACCGGTAACCAGCTCCACAGCAAAGTAGAGCAGGTGGCCCCCATCCAGTACCGGCAGAGGCAGTAAATTGATGATCCCCAGGTTGACGCTGATCAGCGCCAGGAACCCCAGGAAGTAGACCAGACCGAATCCTGCGGTGCTGCCTGCCCCCTGAGCGATGGAGATGGGACCACTTAGGTTACTCACCGCAAGGTCCCCAGTAAACAATTTACCTATTGTTTTTAACGTCAGTTCAACCAACTGCCAGGTGCGATCAAGCGAGGGCCCCACGGCGGACAGCAGCCCGTAGCTGAGATCCACCTGATACTCCTTGGGCCAGGGCTCCATGGTCGGGGAGATCCCCACCTTGCCCACCAGCTTGCCCTCCTCTGAGGTGACCTCATCGGGCACCACAGTCAGGGTCATGCTGTTGAAATCACGCTGTACGGTGAAGCTCATTGGCTTGCCCGGGTGGGCTTCCACCTCGGTGACCAGCAGCTCCCAGTCGTGGTAGGGCTCACCGTTCACCGCCATCAGCTTGTCACCGACCCGCATGCCAGCCTGATAGGCCGCACCCTCTTCGGTCACCAGTCCCAGGACATTGCTGACCTGAGGCCGCCAGGGCATCACACCCAGGCTGACAAACAGAGGCTCTTTGTCCGGCTGCACCTTCCAGTCTGAAATATCCAGATTGACGGTTCTGGGCCGACCATCCTCCTCCAGGGTCAGAGTCATCTGCTCGTTGCCGATGTACTCCACCATGGCCAAGTTGACCGCTTCCCAGTCCACCGTCTCCCGCTGACCGACCCTGGTGATGATCGACTGGGGCGAGATGGCCGCTTCGGCGGCAATGGTGCTGGGCGCAACCTCTCCCACCACGGGACGCACTGTGGGCACGCCCATCAGGAACATCACATAGAAGGCAAAGATGGCGAAGGCGAAGTTGGCCAGCGGCCCGGCGGCAACAATGGCGATTCGCTGCCAGACCGTTTTGGCGTCAAAGGCCTGCGCCTTCAGGTGGTCGGGAACCTCCTCGACACGGCTGTCCAGCATCTTGACGTAACCCCCCAGGGGGATGGCAGACAGGCTGTACTCAGTGCCGTCCTTGCCAATCCGACGAAGCAGCACCTTGCCGAAACCGATGGAGAAACGCTCCACCTTGACTCCGCAACGGCGGGCCACCCAAAAGTGGCCATATTCGTGGACGGCAATCAGGATTCCCAGGGCAACCAGAAAGGCGCCGAGACTCCAAAAAAACTGAAACATTAAGCTCCTCTGGCGATCCAGCTGTCGGCCAGCACTCTGGCCTCCCTGTCCAGCTCACCGAGGGCGGACAAGGTCATCAAAGGGCTCAGGTCCGCCCGTTCCAGACAGTGGGCGTTGACCCGGGCAATGTCGGTAAACCTGATCTGTCCCTTCAGAAACGCCGCCACCGCCTGTTCGTTGGCAGCATTGAGAACCGTGGTTGCCTCCTGGCCACTGTTGCAGGCGTCCATCGCCAGCTTCAGACAGGGGTAACGCTGGAAATCCGGCGCTTCGAAGGTTAATTGTCCGACCTTGAAGAAATCCAAAGGTTCCACGCCGCTGTGGATTCGAGTCGGATGGGAAAGACTGTGGGCAATAGGTGTGCGCATGTCAGGTTGGCCCATCTGAGCCAGCACTGAGCCATCCTGGTACTGCACCATGGAGTGGATGACACTTTGAGGGTGGATCACCACCTGAATCTGTTCTGGGGTAGCGTTGAACAGCCAGCGCGCTTCGATGTACTCCAGCCCCTTGTTCATCATGGAGGCGGAGTCGACCGAGATCTTCTGTCCCATGCTCCAGTTGGGGTGGGCACAGGCCTCGGCCGGCGTGATGAGATCGAAACTGTCCAGAGCTCGGGTGCGGAATGGCCCGCCAGAGCCGGTCAAAAGCAGGTGAGAGATGCCGTTGCCGGCCAGGTCGCAGTGACCCAGGGTGTCCTGCACCTGTGTGGGCAGGCTCTGGAAGATGGCGTTGTGTTCGCTGTCCACCGGCAGCAGGGTGGCGCCATGCTCGCGCACCGCGTCCATAAACAACCGGCCGGACACCACCAGGGCCTCCTTGTTGGCCAGCAGAATCCGCTTACCCCGGCGCACCGCCGCCAGGGTGGAACTGAGCCCCGCCGCGCCGACGATGGCAGCCATCACCACATCCACACTGTCCAGTTCGGCCACCTGAACCAGGGCCTGGTCACCGGCCAGCACCTGGGTGTCCACCTTACCGCTCAGCGCCCTCTCCAGGGCCAGAGCCGCATCGGCATCCACCATCACCGCATAGGCTGGGCGAAACTCCTCGCACAGAGCCACCATCGCCTGCCAATTGCCATTGGCGGTCAGTACCTCGACCTCATACTGCTCTGGGTGCCGGCGCACTACGTCCAGGGTGCTGCTACCAATGGAGCCAGTGGCCCCAAACAGCGCGAGTCTTTGCATGGTCAAATCCACCAGTAAAGGTACAGCAGAGCAAACACCGGCATCGCGGCGGTGATGCTGTCAATTCGATCAAGGATACCACCATGGCCAGGCAACAGGCGACCGCTGTCCTTGATATTGGCACTGCGCTTGAACATGCTTTCAGACAGGTCCCCCAGGGCGGAGGAGAGTGCAGTCAGCAGTACTGCCGCCAGCACAGGAATAAAACCGTTATTGGGCAGGTAGTTCCAGGCCGCTGCTGCCAGCAGGGCACACACCAGCAGGCCGCCGGCCAGACCTTCGATGGTCTTACCCGGGCTGACATGGCGGGCCAGTTTATGCTTACCGAAGGCGCGACCGAAGAAGTAGGCACCGGTATCCGCGCCCCAGACAATCAGCAACACCGCCAGCACCAGGTAGGCACCATAGTGGGGATCCTGCATCTGAGGGGCACTGTGCAGCACCAGCATGGCCACAAAGGCCGGCAGCAGCGTCAGCTGGCCAAACACCGCCTTGAGTACCATAGAGTGGTGCCAGACACGCACCGAGCGTACATAGGTCACCACCAGCCCCAGGGCGATCAGCCACCAGATGCCGCCCACCTGGAGCAGCCCCTCGGCCAGAGGATGCAGCTTGTCGCCCAGCCAGAGCAGTTCACTGGGCACCATAAAGTAGAAGGCACCCATGAGCACGGCCATGGAGAGGGTAAAACTGGCTTGTATCAGGCGGTCGCCTGGTTGAATGAAGCTGCCCCACTCTTTGGAGGCCAACAGGATCACCAGGGCGATGGCCAGGGCGAAACCGTCCGCGGACAACAGGAAGATGGCGGCCAGTGCTGCCGGCAGCAGCAGCACGGCGGTTAAAACTCGTTGCTTAAGCAAAAAAAACCTCTTTGGGTTGAATTCTTGTTATGGGGCCGAGACCTGGGCGCTGGTCTGGCCGAAGCGACGCTGTCGTCCGCAATACTCGTCGAGGCAACTCTCCAGCGCCCGCTCGTCAAAATCAGGCCACAACACCGGGCTGAACACCAGCTCGGCGTAAGCCGCCTGCCACAGGATAAAGTTGCTGATTCTGTGCTCGCCGCCGGTACGCACCAGCAGATCCACCTCGGGCAGATCCGCCATGGTCAGGTAACGGCTGATGGTGTCTTCACAGATCTGCTCCATATCCAGGTGGCCCTGCTTCACCTCTTGGGCCACACGACGGGCCGCCTGCATCATGTCCCAACGACCACCATAGTTGGCGGCCACGTTGAGCACCAGGCCCTGGCAGTCGGCGGTCATCGCCTCCGCCTTGCGGATACGTTGCTGCAAATCCTCACTGAAGGCAGAGACGTCCCCCACCACCTTCAAGCGAACATCGTTGCTCTTGAGCAACTTTACCTCACGGGACAACACCGTCATAAACAGCCGCATCAATAATGCGACCTCACGCTCCGGACGCCGCCAGTTTTCACTGGAAAACGCGAACAAGGTCAACGCCTTGATCCCGTGCTTACGGCAAACGCGAACCGCTTCGCGAACCGCCTTGACCCCGGCACGGTGACCGGCAAACCTGGGGCGCCCCTTGGACTCGGCCCAACGGCCATTGCCATCCATGATGACGGCAATGTGTCTCGGCAGAGACTCGGCAGATGCCGCTGGTGAGGAATCACGACTACTGAGCATGAAGGTGTTAATCCCGGCAAATAAAAACAGAAACGCCGCGTAGTATATCCAAACGCGGCGTCGATTCGCTAGCAAACGGGGACGTTTGCTTAGATCTCCATCAGCTCGGCTTCTTTCTCGGCCAGCACGGCGTCGACGGCCTTAACGAACTTATCGGTCAGCTTCTGAATGTCATCCTCAGCGCGACGAGCATCGTCCTCACTGATCTCCTTCTCTTTTTCCAGCTCCTTGATGTGGGAGTTAGCATCACGACGGATGTTACGGATGGCCACTTTGCCGTTCTCAGCTTCGGCGCGAACCACTTTAACCAGGTCCTTACGGCGCTCTTCGGTCAGAGGAGGCAGAGGGATGCGGATGGTGGTGCCGGCGGAGTTGGGGTTCAGACCCAGGTCAGACGCCATGATCGCCTTTTCAACCGCCTGAATCATGGAGCGGTCGAATACGGTCACAGCCAGGGTACGGCTGTCTTCGGTGGAGATGTTGGCCACCTGCTTCAGAGGGGTATCGGCGCCGTAGTAAGAGACTACGATGGTGTCCAGCAGGCTGGGGTGAGCCCGGCCGGTACGAACCTTGGCCATCTGTGTGCGGCAGGCTTCCACACTCTTATCCATGCGCGCTTCGGCGTCTTGCTTAATGTCGTTAATCACGGTGAACTTCCTTACGGTGTCGACTCGATGCGTAAATATTAGTTGGTGATCAGGGTGCCGTTGGCTTCGCCCATCACCGCCCGGCGCAAGGCGCCCGGCTCGTTCATGTTAAAGACCAGCAGAGGCAGGTCGTGATCCCTGGCCAGAGTAAAAGCAGACAAGTCCATGACTTTCAGCTCTTTCTCCAGAACCTCTTTGTAGGTGATTTTATCATACTTCACAGCGTCGGGATTGGTAACCGGATCATCTGAGTAAACTCCATCCACCTTGGTGCCCTTGAGAACCACGTCCGCTTCAATTTCGATGCCACGCAGACAGCAGGCGGAATCAGTGGTGAAGAAGGGGTTACCTGTACCGGCGGAGAAGATCACCACCCGGCCCTGCTTCAGCAGGCTGATCGCTTCAGCCCAGCTGTAGTTGTCACAGACGCCATTGAGGGGGATGGCCGACATCAGTCGGGCGTTCACATAGGCACGGTGCAGTGCGTCACGCATCGCCAGGCCGTTCATCACGGTGGCCAGCATGCCCATGTGGTCACCCACCACCCGGTTCATGCCGGCTTTTGCCAGGCCTTCACCGCGGAACAGGTTGCCACCGCCGATCACCAAACCTACCTGCACACCCAGCTCAACCAGCTCTTTGATCTCCTGAGCCATACGATCAAGAACCTTGGCGTCGATGCCGAAGCCCTCTTCGCCCTGGAGTGCTTCACCACTGAGTTTTAACAAGATGCGTCGAAATGCGGGTTTTGGATTGGTGCTCATCTTTTTCTCTATCCTGAATATTAAAAGACCGCGACAGTAGGCCGCGGTCTGCATCAACTAAGCGTTGGCCTTAGGCCTTCTTGGCAGCTTCGATTTGAGCCGCTACTTCTGCAGCGAAATCTTCTTCAGCTTTCTCGATACCTTCACCCACTTCCAGACGTACGAAGTTGGTTACATCGGCACCCTTGTCAGCCAGCAGCTTGCCACAAGAGATGGAAGGATCCTTAACGAAAGGCTGGCCGGTCAGAGAGATCTCACCGGTGAACTTCTTCATGCGGCCTTCAACCATCTTCTCGGCGATCTCCTGAGGCTTGCCGGAGTTAACGGCAATCTCAACCTGGATAGCGCGCTCTTTGGCAACTACGTCGGCATCCACGTCTTCAGGCTTCACAAACTGTGGGTTGGAAGCTGCAACGTGCATGGCGATGTCTTTGGCCAGCTCAGCGTCGCCGCCGTTCAGGGCAGCCACAACACCGATCTTACCACCGTGGATGTAAGCACCCAGGTTAGAACCTTCAACCAGCAGCACGCGGCGAACGTTCATGTTCTCACCGATCTTGGCAACCAGGTTGGCACGAGTTTCTTCAACGGTGATGCCGTCCAGCTCAGCAGCGTTCAGGGCGTCAACGGTGGCGATCTTGCCAGCCAGGGCTACTTCAGCAACCTTGTTGGCGAAAGCCAGGAAGCTTTCGTCACGGGCAACGAAGTCGGTTTCACAGTTAACTTCTACCATTGCGGCCAGACCGTCGTTGCTCTTAACGATGATCACACCTTCAGCAGCGATACGGCCAGCTTTCTTGGCAGCTTTGGCCTGACCGGACTTACGCATGTTCTCAATGGCCAGCTCGATGTCACCGTTGGTCTCAACCAGGGCTTTTTTGCAGTCCATCATGCCAGCGCCGGTGCGCTCGCGCAGCTCTTTTACCAGGGCAGCGGTAATTGCCATGTCCAATTCCTCTATGACTTGCGTCTTTTGAATACTTAAAAAAACAGGGGCCACGATGGGCCCCTGTTAACCAATAACCTTTTGGTTAATAAGGGGCGAGTAAACTCACGCCTTATTATGCTTATTCAGCTTCTACGAAACCGTCTTGCTCAGCTTGAACAGCCAGGTCCTGGTTGCGACCTTCGGTTACAGCTTCAGCAACAGCGCCGGTGTACAGCTGGATAGCACGGATTGCATCGTCGTTACCTGGGATAACGTAATCGATGCCGTCTGGGTTGGAGTTGGTATCAACTACGGCAACTACTGGGATACCCAGGTTGTTGGCTTCCTTGATGGCGATGTGCTCGTGCTCGGCGTCGATCACGAAGATAGCATCAGGCAGGCCGCCCATGTTCTTGATACCGCCCAGAGACTTCTCCAGCTTAACCATTTCACGAGTACGCATCAGCGCCTCTTTCTTGGTCAGCTTTTCGAAGGTGCCGTCTTGGCTCTGAGCTTCCAGGTCCTTCAGACGCTTGATGGACTGACGAACGGTCTTCCAGTTGGTCAGCATGCCGCCCAACCAACGGTGGTCAACGTAGAACTGGTCACATTTCAGAGCAGATTCTTTGATGCTCTGACCAGCAGCGCGCTTGGTGCCAACAAACAGGATTTTACCCTTCTTGGATGCAACGTTGCCCAGGAAAGCCAGAGCGTCGTTCATCATAGGAACGGTAGATTCCAGGTTGATGATGTGAACACGGTTACGAGCGCCGAAGATGAAAGGCTTCATCTTGGGGTTCCAGTAACGGGTTTGGTGACCGAAGTGCACACCGGCCTTCAGCATGTCGCGCATAGATACAGTTGCCATGAGATTCCTCAATAATATATGGGGTTAAGCCTCCACGTATCCCATGACCCGACCCCTGAGGGCACCCCGGACCATGTGCCGATACGTGTGTGGTTTAATAACAATTTAACGATATAATGGCGCCATTGTTCGCTTGGGAGCCCAAACCTGAAGGTCAGGGGTCCGTTCAAGACTCAACAGAACCGGCGCGCTTTATACCATACTGGGGCATAAAGCTCAACCTGGCCCGGTTTCCCAGAGCCCGAAATTCGATAGAAAGAGTAGACTAATGAGCATCGTTATCAAAACCCCAGAACAGATCGAAAAGATGCGCGTGGCCGGCCGCCTGGCTGCCGAGGTGCTGGAGATGATCGCACCCCACGTGAAGAAAGGGGTAACCACGGAAGAGTTGAATACGCTCTGTCATAACTACATCGTTGATGTACAGGAGGCGATTCCGGCGCCGCTGGATTACCACGGCTTCCCCAAGTCCACCTGCATCTCCATCAATGAAGTGGTGTGTCACGGCATCCCCTCTCACAAGAAACTGAAAGAGGGCGACATCGTCAACATCGATATTACGGTGATCAAGGACGGCTTCCACGGTGACACCTCGCGGATGTTCATTGTCGGCCAGACACCGCCTCGCAACAAGAAGCTGGTACAGGTAGCCCAGGACTCTCTCTACGCCGCCATTCGCCAGGTCCGCCCCGGCCTGTGCATGAGCGAGATCGGTGCCATCATTCAGCCCATCGCCGAGCGCGAAGGCTTCTCCGTTGTACGCGACTACTGCGGTCACGGCATCGGCGAGAAATTCCACGAAGAGCCACAGATCCTTCACTATCGCAACCGCGCCAAGCTGACCCTGCAGGCGGGCATGTGTTTCACCATTGAGCCCATGATCAATGCCGGTGACTACCGCTGCAAGCTGAACAAGAAGGATGGTTGGACAGTGACCACCAAGGATGGCCAGCCCTCTGCCCAGTGGGAACACACCCTGCTGGTGACCGAAGATGGCGTCGAAGTGCTGACATTGCGAAGCGAAGAAACCCTGGAAAGGGTGATCTCCCACGCCTGACCTCTCACCGACCCGCCGCCGGTGCGGCGGGTCCCCCCAAAAGGACCCTCGCCGGCATGAACGCCCTGACCCTGACCCCGCCCCTGCTGAAACACCAACTCGAACATCACCGCCAGCAACAACAGCAAAAGTTTGCCGAAGGGGAGGCGATCGGCATCCTGCTGGCAGAACGTGCCGCCTTCATCGATGCCATGCTGGTGCAACTCTGGCAGGAGCTGAAGCTGGGCGGCTGTCCGGTGGCCCTGGTGGCCGTCGGCGGTTATGGCCGGGGTGAGCTGCACCCCAACTCCGACATCGACCTGCTGGTGCTCACCAGCGAGTGCTGCACCACCACCATGGAGGAGGCGATCGGCACCCTGCTGACCACCCTGTGGGACGCCAAACTGGATGTGGGTCACTCGGTCCGAACCGTGGAGGAGACCTTCAGTCAGGCCCGGGGGGACATCACCATCGCCACCAACCTGCTGGAATCCAGGCTGCTCTGCGGCGACACCCGCCTGTTTCAGCAGCTGCATGCCAGGCTGGAGGATGAGGCCTTCTGGCCGGTAGACCAGTTCTACCTGGCCAAGCGTGAAGAGCAGCGCGGCCGCCACAACCGCTTCTCCGCCTTCGATCTGGAGCCCAACATCAAATCCTGTCCCGGCGGCTTGCGGGACATTCAAACCATCACCTGGGTGGCGATTCGCCACTTCAGCGCCGGCTGCCTGGCCGAGCTTGTGTCCCACGGTTTCCTGGCCAGGGAGGAGCTGGAGGAGCTGAACGCCTGCCGGGATTTCCTGTGGCGCCTTCGGTTTGCCCTGCACCTGGCCGCCGGCCGGGCCGAGGACAAACTTCTGTTTGACCACCAGCCCAAGGTGGCCGAGTTGTTGGGCTACACCCAGGGCACCCAGCTGCCGGTTGAGCAGATGATGAAGCGTTATTACCGCACCATCCGTGCGGTCCGGGAGCTGAACCAGATGCTGCTGCAGCTGTTCAAGCGGGAGGTGCTGCCCCAGCTGGCGTTCAAACAGCCCCTGCAACCCCTGGATGAAGATTTCAGCCTGATGGGGCACTACCTGACCGTACGTCACGAAGGGGTGTTTGAGGAACCACACAAGATCCTGACCCTGTTCCACCATGCCGCCATCCAGGAGGAGGTGGAAGCGGTGGCCGCTCCCACCCTGAGGCTGCTGCGCAATGCCCGTCGCCGGCTGAAGTTTCCCCTGAGTGACCTGCCCCAGTGCCGGGAGCAGTTTATGGCGATTTTGCGCCACCCCAGAGGGATCAAGGCGATCTCCCTGATGCACAGGCACGGCATCCTTTCCAGCTACATCCGCGCCTGGCAACAGATCGTCGGTCAGATGCAGTTCGACCTGTTCCATGCCTACACCGTGGATGAGCACACCCATCGATTGCTTCTGTTTATCGAACGATTCTCCGATCCTGCCCATAAGGAGATCTTCCCCCTGGGTTCACTGCTGATCGACCAGTTGCCCAAGAAGGGGCTGCTGGTGCTGGCCGCCATCTTCCACGACATCGCCAAGGGGCGGGGCGGAGACCACAGTGAACTGGGCTCTGACGATGCCCAGAGGTTCTGCCAGCTGCACAATCTCAACGACCACGACGGCCGGCTGGTGGCCTGGCTGGTGCGCAACCACCTGCTGATGTCGGTCACCGCTCAGCGCCGTGACATCAACGATCCCGAGGTGGTGCGGGAGTTCGCCGAAAGCGTCAGTGATCTGACCCGGCTGAGTTACCTCTACTGCCTGACCGTGGCCGACATCTGCGCCACCAATGACAACCTGTGGAACAGCTGGAAAGGTTCCCTGCTCAGTCAGCTGTACCACAGCACCCGCAGCATGCTGCTCGGGGGGCTGGAGAAGCCGGTGGACACCCGGGGCAAGATCCGGGAAAACCAGAACAAGGTACTGCACCAGCTAGGGAAAATGGGACTGGAGGAGGCGGATGTATCCCCCCTTTGGCAGCGCTTCAGCGCCGACTATTTCCTGCGCTTTACCCCGGCCCAGGTGTTTCACCACACCCAGGCACTGCTGGCCCGCCAGGATGACCAGCCTCTGGTAGAGATGGTGGAGCACGAAGCCAGTGGCGGCACCGAACTCTTCGTCTACTGCCGAGACAGGGCGGGCCTGTTTGCCACCCTGATGGCGGTGTTTGACGGCAAGAACATCACGGTGCATGACGCCCAGATCTTCACCTCCAGGGATGGCTTCGCCCTGGACAGCTTCATCATCCTGGAACAGGACGGCAGCGCCATCAGCCACCCATCACGAATCAACAGCCTGCGCAATGCCATCGTCCGGGCCCTGCTGGCCCCCATGCCGGCAAAAGTACGACAACGACCATTGCCAAGGCGGATGCGACAGTTTAAGGTTCGTACAGAGGTGAACTTCCTTCCGGCCAAGCGCAAGCAGGGTTCGATGGTGGAGATCATCTCCTTGGATTCTCCCGGCCTGCTGGCCCGAATCGGTCAGGTTGTGGATCAGTGTGGCCTCATTGTGCACTCCGCTAAGATCACCACCGTGGGTGAAAAAGCTGAAGATCTCTTCATGCTGGCTAACCCGGACGGTGCCGCCCTGACCCCGGAACAGCAAGGCCATTTTCGGGAATCCCTAACCCAAGCATTAACCACCGAATAGCAGAGGATTAATTCGATGACCGAACTGCAACAACGCATTGAAGCCGCTTTTGAGCGCCGCGCCGACATCACCCCAGCCAATGCCGACGCCGCCCTGATTCAGGACGTGAAACACGCCCTGGACCTGCTGGATAAAGGCCAGGCCCGCGTTGCAGAAAAACAGAACGGTCAGTGGGTGGTGAATGAGTGGCTGAAGAAAGCGGTTCTGCTCTCCTTCCGCCTGTTCGACAACCAGGTGATGGAAGGGGGCGAGACCCGCTACTTCGACAAGGTTCCCATGAAGTTTGCCGACTACGACGACGCCCGCTTCCGTCAGGAAAGCATCCGCGTGGTCCCGCCCGCCACCGTCCGTCAAGGCGCCTTTGTCGGCCGCAACACCGTACTGATGCCCTCCTACGTCAACATCGGCGCCTACGTCGATGAGGGCACCATGGTGGACACCTGGGCCACCGTAGGCTCCTGTGCTCAAATTGGTAAGAACGTGCACCTCTCAGGTGGCGTTGGCATCGGCGGCGTGCTGGAGCCCCTGCAGGCCAGCCCCACCATCATCGAAGACAACTGCTTCATCGGCGCCCGCTCCGAAGTGGTGGAAGGCGTCATCGTAGAAGAGGGCTCCGTGATCTCCATGGGCGTATACCTGGGCCAAAGCACCCGCATCTACGACCGTGAAACCGGTGAGGTGCACTACGGCCGTGTGCCTGCCGGCTCCGTGGTGGTCTCCGGCACCCTGCCCTCCTCCGACGGCTCCTGCAACCTGTACGCGGCCATCATCGTGAAGAAAGTGGACGCCAAGACCCGCTCCAAGGTTGGCATCAACGAGCTGCTGCGCAGCGCCGAATAAGTCAAAGCTGACGCCCGCCGGGCCGCTACGGCCCCGTTCCTGATAAAAAGCCCGCCATCGCGGGCTTTTTTTGTTTCAGAACAGACACACTTTTCTCTGCGTTTTCTCACCCAAATGAATCACCTCCATCTCCCCTGATCTCCAGCCCCTGTGCGGGACACACCCGTTTACCCTTTGTAACCACCTGTACATACCTGAGCCACCATGCTTAGTGGGACACAATCACCCCCTAATCATCTATGGGATATACCAAGGAGAAAGGAATGAAAGCACTGACTCTTACTGCCGCTGCCCTGGGTATGGCCCTTGCTCTGCCAGCACAGGCAGCCATGACATCCGCCATGGAGCAATCGCTGATCGCCACCTGCAAAGCCTCACTCTCCAACAGCCGCCTCACCTTCAATAACACCATGAAAGTGTACCGGGTAAACCCCTACCGGGTTCTGGACAAGCTGGTGTGCAACGGTGACGACGTGGCCACCTTTGCCGAAGTGAACGGAGCAGACAAGGTTGCCAATCTGATCAGAGACCGCTACTACGAAGGTCAGGTGACCATTCAGGACATTGCGTTCAATGGCCAGCGACTTGAGGTCTGGTTTGATTAGATTGTTCGAGCGATAGGGTAAGAAAGAAGCCGCTGCACAGCGGCTTTTTCATTGGCAACGCATTCAGGCGCGCAGCAACAGCTCCTGCATCTCACCGCGGAGCTTCTCGGCCTGGGGGCCGAACACCACCTGGACCCCATCTCCGATCACCACCACCCCCTTGGCGCCGAGTTGCTTGAGCTGAGGCTCCTTAACCCGGGCGGCCTGATGCACACTGACCCGAAGGCGGGTCAGGCAGGCATCCAGATCCCGGATGTTGTCGCCGCCCCCCAGCGCACTGAGCACCTCTTCGGCACTGATCTCCTCTTTGGCCTCGTGAGGGGTTCGTCCCGGCGTAGGCAGGTTGAAACGGGTGATCACAAAGCTGAACAGGAAGTAGTAGGCCACCCCGTAGAGGATCCCCAACACCCAGAACCAGATGTCATTGCGGGAGAGGTGATAGAACAGGCTGAAATCCAGCAGCCCCTGAGAGAACACCAGCCCATGGTGAAAGTCGACGGCGATGGCCAGCACATAGGCCAGGCCGGTCAGCAGGGCATGCACCAGATAGAGCAGAGGCGCCACAAAGAGGAAGACAAACTCCACAGGCTCGGTGACCCCGGTAATGGCACAGGTCAGTCCGGCGGAGAACATCACACCCGCCGTCTGGGTGCGCTGCTCGGCATCGGCACAGCGCCAGATCGCCAGGGCGGCCGCCGGCAAGCCCCACACCTTGACCAGATAGCCCCCCGCCAGGTGTCCCGCATTGGGATCCCCTGCCAGGAAGCGCCCCACCTCACCCTGGATCAGGTAGCCGGCAGGGGTGGAGAAGCTGCCCACCTCGTAATAGAAGGGAAGATTCCAGATATGGTGCAGCCCCAGGGGAATCAGCAGTCGCTCGACCAGGCCATAGACTCCCCAGGCCAGCATCGGCTGCTGATACACCACCCAGTGGGACACTTTATCCAGCAGCAGGGTCATCCAGGGCCAGAGACTGGCCATCAGCAGCCCCAGCAGGATCGCCGCTGGCACGTTGGCCAGGGGCACCAGCCGTCGACCGGCAAAGAAGCCCAGAAACTCAGGCAATTCCACTCGATAACATCGCCGATAGACCATGGAGGTGACCGCCCCACTGAGGACGCCCCCCAGGGCACCGGTGTTGAGTGTCGACATCCCCAGCACCGTGCTGGTTTCCCAGCCATACACCTGGGCCAGCACCGACATGGTGGCCAGCATCACCCCGTACCCGATGACCGCCGACACCGAGGCGGAGCCATCCTGGTGACAGAAGGAGAGGGCGATGGCCATGGCAAACAGCAGAGGCAACAGGCTGAAGATCACCGAGCCGGTTTGCAACAGCAGGCTCTGCACCACCTCGGGGAAGATGCCCAAGGGACTGGTGCCCAAACCCAATAGGAGACCCGCGGCCGGCAGCACCGCCACCGGCACCATCAGGGCCTTGCCGACCCTTTGCAGACTGCGGAACCAGCTTTTGGTCATAACCCCTCGACTACGCCTCGACCAGTGCCTCGCAGAGCTGTCTCTGCCAGGACTCCACCCAGGGCAGAGCCACCTGTTCGGGCTCCATGGTCTCGCAGGCATCGATCTGCAGGCGCTCACCGATGCGGACAGCGGTCAGTTCGGCAAGCAGCTCATCAAACTGGCGTCCGGCCCCACAGAAGGTGTCACCATAGCTGGAGTCACCCAGGGCAATCACGCCATAGCGCAACTTGGGCATCAGGGGAAACTGATCTTTAAGAGAAAGGAAAAGGGGGAGCAGGTTGTCCGGAAGATCGCCACTGCCCGTGGTGGAGGTCACCACCAGCCAGGCGTCGCTGCCCTCCGCCAGCAGTTGTTCCGCGCTCTGGGCGTCACTGATGGCAGCCTGATGGCCTTGTACCTGCAGAGCCTGGCACACCTGCTCCGCCGTGAACTCGGCGCCACCATACACCGACCCCACTAACACACTGATCCTGGCCATCGAGCTACATCCTGTTAATGACTTGATAAATTCCCAATTCCACCTTACTGTAAGGACCGAAAAGGCGCAACAACCGCGCCAACGGGGGCAGGATGCAGTTCCGTCAGAGAGTACGCCGTATTCATCACAGGATTCACATCAAGCGGCAGCGTATCCGCCGCCTGACCTATTTCACCCAAACCCATCAGGAAAATTTGGGCTCCCTGCCTCAGTCCGCCCCCAGCGGCTCAAGAAGACGGTAACTCTTCTGCTCGGTCGACCAACCAAACGCCTCGAACAGGCGCAGCCACTCCTCCTCCAGCCCGGTTTCCAGCTCGATACGCTCGCCGGTCACCGGATGATCAAAGCACAGAGCCTTGGCCAGCAACCATAAACGCTGCACCCCGAAGTGATCCCGGTAGAACTTGTTGTGGCGTCCATCACCATGACTGGTGTCGCCGATGATGGGGTGCCGCAGGTGCGCCATGTGACGACGAAGCTGATGCTTGCGGCCGGTCAGGGGTTTCATCGCCACCAGGGTATAACGACAGCTGTCGTAACGTCCCACGGGATAGGGCAGCTCCACCTGATGCAGGGGACGGTAACGGGTGACCGCTTCCTGGGCCTCCTTGTCCTTATCCGCCTGGGCGTCGGCGATCTTATCCAGCTCCTCCTTCAGCGGGTAGTCCAGCTCTCCCGCCTCATTGAGGTACCCGCGGACCAGCGCCAGGTACTCCTTGTGGATGCCCTGTTCGGCAAACTGGGGCTGCATGATTCGGGCAATCTCGGCGGACTTTCCGAACAACAGGATGCCCGACGTGGGCCTGTCCAGCCGGTGCAGCGGGTACACATGACAGCCCACCTGGTCCCGAACCATCTGCATGGCAAACTCGGTTTCCCGCTTGGCCAGCCAGCTGCGATGCACCAACAGGCCGCTGGGCTTGTGCACCGCCACCAGGTGCTCATCCTCAAACAGAATCTCAAGCATCTTGTGCCTCACTCATGAGAGTGTCCAGCCTGGACAATATGACGATCACCTCGCGATGACCCGCCAGGGCCTCTTCCGCCATGGGCGTCACCGCCACCTTGGTGGGCAGGGCCGCACCGGCGTCCAGCAGGGCAAACAGCCTGGGCAGGTAGATAAACTGAAGCCACTGCTCAAATCTCAAGGTGTCCACGGCAAAGGGCTGAGTACTGGCCAGCGCCAGGGCCGACACCGGCTCTGACTGCCACAAGCCATCTTGAATCAATTGCGCCTGCAACCGCTCAAGTTCGCGGCGCACCGCCATCTTCAGGGTCATCTCTCACTCCAGGGGATCAAATGGTGCGGAATCATACCATCCCATTCTGCTTGCCCCTATAATAGCGCGCTCAATTGCTTTACAGCCGTGCCAGAAACCAGAGAGCGCTCATGGAAAACATCACCACTTTGCATCAGTTCCTCCAGGCCGCAGGCGTCCAGTACCAGGTGTTTGACCTGGGGCGCCGGGTGGTTCCCCTGGATCCCATCGAGTTTGCCCAGGTGGAGGCAACCCAAAGCCCCTACCCTTACCCCCGCAGCGGTCATGCCTGGCTTGGGGTATTGTTCTGGAACCCTGCCCTGTCTCAAGACCACTATATCTGGTTCATCAAACTGCCCCTGGATGAGCGAGGCCTGCTGAACCCTGCCGCCCGCAGCCAGTTTCTGCAGACCGTGGTGGACGCCCTGGGCAAGGATCCCACCGCCCCCATGACTCAGGAGCAGCAGGAGCAGCTCAAGAGCAACCCCTTTATCTTCCAGCCCAGCCAGGACAAGCTGGCGGTGTTCCATGCCCGCATCAATGCCCAACTGGCCCGCCCCGCCTCCATCTACTACGAACACTGCCAAAGCTACCTGAAGGGCCAGTTAGGCTGGGACAACTGGCAGCAACTGGGCCTGCAGGGGCTGGCGGACAACCTGGCCCGTCTGAGCCAGGCACAGCGTGATGAGGAGTTACCCCAGGCCATTGGCCAGATGCCCCCCGAGCCCCTGGCCGCCTTTGCCTCGGTGGCGGAACACTTCCCCTGCTCGCCTCAGATGGCCGAGGCCTGGCTGACCCTGATGGGTGAAGGCGACCATGACGCCATCAATCAGATGGTCCTTCGCGGCCTGGCTGGACATCAGGCGTCCCTGGCCAAGGCGATCGAGTTGGCTCTGCCCCAGGCCAGTGCCGACACCCTGGTGGTGATCGCCGCCCGCTGCTGGAGCGCCCTAACCCACCCGCCACTGCTGAAGGCCTACCTGACCCGACTGGCAAAACTGGATAAAACCTTGTTCGTAGGTCTTTACTCTGATCTGGTTTCCATGCCAACGTTACGTCAACAGGTTTTGAGTGTCCTGAGGGACCCCGAGCGGGATCAGGCGCTGGCAGAAGCCATTGGCCACCTCATGCAAAGTGTTAAGGCGTAAGGAATGTTGAATCTCACCGATCTTATTCTGGGACTGGTGGTGTGCGGAATCGCCGCCATCTTCTGGCAGTTGAGGCAGATCTCCGAGATCGCCGAGTTTCATGCCAAGCGGGTATGTCAAAAGCGACGTCTGCAGTGGGTCAGCACCGCCAGGGTGCGCGCCCGGCTGGGGTTTATAGCCGGCCAGGGGCTGGGGTGGAATACCCGCTACCAGTGTGAGTTCTCCACCGACGGCATGAACCGATTGCACGCCACTGTGGTGATGAGCGGTAAGAAGCTTAAGGATGTGGAGATGCCCTTCTACCCCGAGCCCGAGTGGCAAGAGGTGCCTCTAAGCAAGGGGCGCATCGGTGGGTGCGGCGGCGGCAGCGCTCCCGCCTCCAGTTGCTCCAGTGGCAACTGCTCCAGCGGCTGCAAGTAAACAATAAAAAAGCCTGACACGAGTCAGGCTTTTTTATTGTGGTTTCCTTTGTCCGACCTCAACGGCACGAACCTCTGCCCCTTGGTGCTGCACTTTTTGAAACCACAAATAGAACGGGGCGCACAGAGTGCGCCCCTAGATATTACACGCTAAGCAATCCCGCTATAATTCGTGCTCCCTGCATCATCCTTGCGTACCACTCGCTTCCTGCGATCTTCCCTGTGCTGATCCTTCAGCATCCCTGTACATTGCTGTACTGTTCTCCTTAACACGATAACATCCTGTTATCGAACGCTTCTCCGTCCTGGAGGTGTCCTGTACCTTCCTTGGGATTCTGCAATCCTGGCAGAGTGGCTCCCCTTTCAAGTCTCACCATCCTAGTGATGTCTGTCCGGTTCGCCCAAACCGTCTCATTAATGGCAACTCCCTGTCACGCATCTCCAAGTCGATTTAGAAGCCTGTTCCCTTGGCACACTTCAAAGTCTACTCAGATCACAGAAACAAACAAGATGGGGGACCAAATCAATGGATGGTTAATTATTGGCCAACTTTGGGGTTCAAATCAACCTTTATTCCTTACAATCAGCCACTTGGGTTTTGGTAACGAGATTGGGCCTGCCAAAAGACCCACCATTTTCCTACAGGCTTGTAAGAGATCTCGCACAAAATCCATCAGCCCGATTGAGCCACACCATCCCGATCGACCGCATCGAAGTACATTAATTGACCGGTTACGTCGCCTAAAGTCACCTTTTCCATGGACTTGAACCCCTTTCGGGCAAACAACTGCTCGTGCTTAGGTTGGGACACAAACACCGCCAACCCCTGGGAGTCACTCTCAGACAACAGCTGCAGCAGGGAGGCCAGAACCTGACCACCGATCCCCTGGTTCTGATGCTGGGGATGAACGGCAATCAGCTGCAACAACCAGTAGTCATCACCGGGCAACATCCCCTTGAGTTCATCTTCCCGCTCCATCCAGTGACGGGTGGGGCTCCAGCCGGTGCCCAAAGCCATCTTCAGTCGCCAGTACCAGTAACGACTTTCCCCTTGCGGGTACTCCTTGTCGACGATACAGGCAACCGCCACCAGGACATCCCCCTCATAGAAACCCACCAGCTTCTGTTTATGCTGCCAAAGCTCAGCCAACTCCTCGCGCAACGCAGCCCGGAGCTTCTGACCATAGCCCTGCCGGCCGAAGGCCTGCTGAAAAAACAGGTCATCGTGATAGGCGTTGTAGAGTAACGAAGCCGCAACCCTCAGCTCTTCAGCCGTCAGGTAGCCGGCCTTGATCTCGGCGCTCTGCCCTTGGCCCATACTCTCTCTCCTGCGTTCAACTCTCTCTACACACACCTTGATAACACAAGATCTTTTTCCAGTGTACCCCGAGCATTGGTTTAGGGCCCGACCAAGGCTCAGCTTTGAGACTACACTCAAGGTGATTCTTCAATGGAAAGGATGCAGTTATGGACACCACCAAAGCCAACCTGAACAGCCTGTTCGACCAACTGGGCATGGCCAGTGATCCGGTTTCCGTCTCCCACTTTATCCAGGGCTATCACCTCGACGCCAATACCCCCATCGAAGCCGCAGGCTTCTGGACCCAGGCACAGGCTGATTTTCTCAAAGAGGGACGCAGCAGTGATGGAGAGTGGAGTGAAGTGATCGATCAGCTGGACACCCTGCTACACAAGAATTAAAGAAAAAACGCCGGCTGTGCCGGCGTTGTCTCTTCTCTGGTGCTCTGCCAATCTAGATGGAGTTGCTGTAGGCCTTGTTGCCCCAACCTACGACTTTACCCCCTTCAAACACCACCGGGGTGCACTCATCCTTGGAGGTTTTTCCGTCTCCTTTGGTACGGTGAGTTCGATAGAACAGCACCTGAACCTCCTTGCTCTCTTCACGATAGAGCTCGTTGAACTCGGCCGTACCCATCAAGGCCACCACCTGGTCCACGCTCATGCCGGGGCTTAGCTGGGACAATCTCTCCCGGTTGCGCTTCTCCACCTCCTCCCAGGAGCTGTGACTGTCGCCATCCCAGGAGTCTCCCTCCCAGCCATCACCTCCCACGGCGACAACACACCCGGACAGGCTCAGGGTCAGGACAATGGCGGCGGGCAGCATCAGTTGGTTCTTCATTCTTCGTTCTCCTTGTCAAACTCGATAACGGCTAAGGAGTAGCAAGAGGTTTGCCAAAAATTAAAGCCATTAATTTTCAATTAGTTAAATATATCTCTTGTCTCAGTTTTAGGAATTGCGCCACACTGTTGGTAAATCTCACTACTTTTTATCAACATGAACCATGACATTCTTCTCGCCTTGGCCAAACTGCACCGTCAGGGGCAGGAGGTCACCCTGGCCAAACTGAAGGCGGCCGCCACTGACCGCCACCCCATGCCAGCGCTGATCCAGGCGATCAAGGCCTATCAGGCTGATCCGGAAGGCGTGCTGGCGCAGCTTCCCGAGGCGCCGCAACCGCCGCCGATTGAGGAGGACCGCCTCAGTCAACTGGAGCGTCAGGTGCAGGAACTGACTGCCCGCCTGGCCGCTGTAGAAGCGAAGCTTGACCGAACCTCGTAGGGTCCATATCTCCTTGCTCCGAATGGCTCGGCCGTTATAATTGCCCGCCTGACGATACTGGAGCCCCCTATGTACCTGGTCGAACTTCGCTTTGAGTGCTTTGCCGACACCACCCTCTCCCAGGTGGAGTACGCCATCAACCAACTGGTGGAGGCGTGGCGGGCCAATGGCCAGATTCTGGGGAAAGAGTTCCCTGTCATGCAGCACGACGCCGAGTTCAGGCTACGAGCCCTCTGCCCGGAAGAGGAGAGCCTTCACCCCAGGTTTCACTCCGCCTGGGCCCAGAGGCGCATCGACCTGCTGGCAGAGGCCAAACTGACCCGCCCCCGGCTCAAGGTACTGGGCAGGGACATCAACAGTGAGGCCAGCTCCCCGGTGCTGCCCACCAACTGGCAACTGCTCTACACCACCTATGTGCACACCTGCTCGCCACTGAGAGACGGCGAGACCATGATGCCCGTACCCCTGTACCGGTTGCCCGCTACCTTTAACGGCGACCACAAAGCCCTGATCAAGTGGCAGAGTGAATGGCAGGCCTGTGATGAACTGCAGATGGCCGGCAGTGGCGCCGTGGAGTTCGCTGCCCTGGATGAGATCACCAAGGTCAACAGCGCCCTGTTTCGTCGGGGCTGGGATCTGCGCGGACGCATCGAGTACCTGACCAAGGTCCCCACCTACTACTACCTCTATCGGGTCGGTGGTGGCTCACTGGCGGAGGAGAAAGCCCGCCCCTGCCCTCGCTGTGGCAATCAGGAGTGGTACCTGGGCGAGACCATCCACGACCTGTTCCACTTCGTCTGTCACGACTGTCGCCTGGTGTCCAACCTCTCCTGGGATCTGATCTAGAGCCTGACTGCCCCAGGGGCCGCGTCCTAAGACTAAAGTCTATGGGCAAGACCGAATATCCCCGGCATACTCAAACATCGGCTCAACACTGAGCCGCCATCCACAGAGCTTTCGGCACCGCCGAAGCCCAAGTCGTATCAGGGCAGGTCGTCTCCGCCGTGTCGTGGCTCGCAAACCGCGAAGGAGACGCACCATGATCTACCAGAAGCCCGGCACCCCAGGCGCCCTGTTCAGCTTTAAATCCCGCTATCAGAACTTCATCGGCGGCCAGTGGGTTGAACCGGTGCAGGGAAACTACTTTCCCAACACCACTCCGGTGGACGGCTCCACCATTTGCGAAATTCCCCGCTCCAGCGCCGAGGACATCGAGCTGGCCCTGGATGCAGCCCACAAAGCCCAACCCATCTGGGGCAACACCGCCGCCGCGGAGCGGGCCAACCTGCTACTGAAAATTGCCGATCGCATCGAGGCCAACAGCGAAGCCCTGGCCCTGGTGGAGACCTGGGACAACGGTAAACCGATCCGTGAGACCCTGGCGGCAGACCTGCCCCTGTGCGTGGACCACTTCCGCTACTTCGCCGGCGCACTGCGCGCCCAGGAGGGCAGCATCGGCCAACTGGATGCCAACACCAACGCCTATCACTTCCACGAACCCATCGGTGTGGTGGGGCAGATCATCCCCTGGAACTTCCCGCTGCTGATGGCCGCCTGGAAGCTGGCTCCTGCCCTGGCCGCCGGCTGCTGCGTGGTGCTCAAACCTGCAGAGCAAACCCCGGCCAGCATCCTGGTGCTGATGGAAACCATCGGCGATCTGCTGCCTGAAGGGGTGGTCAATGTGGTGAACGGCTTTGGCGAAGAGGCGGGGCAGGCCCTGGCCAGCTCCAAGCGCATCCGCAAATTGGCCTTCACCGGATCCACCCAGGTCGGCCGCCATATCATGCATCAGGGGTCAGATAACCTGATTCCCGTGACGCTGGAGCTGGGGGGCAAATCCCCCAACATCTATTTCGAGGACGTCATGGAGCAGGATGACGCCTTTATCGACAAGTGCGTCGAGGGACTGTTGCTGGGCTTCTTCAACCAGGGTGAGGTATGCACCTGCCCATCCAGGGCACTGGTGCAGGAATCGATCTACGACCGCTTCATTGAGCGGGTGCTGGAGCGGGCCAGAGCGATAAAGCAGGGCAATCCCCTGGACACCGATACCCAGGTGGGTGCCCAGGCGTCTCAGGAGCAGTTTGATAAGATCATGAGCTACATGAAAGTGGCTCGTGAAGAGGGTGCCGAGTTTCTGCTGGGCGGGGATGCCTTTACCCCGGCCGACGGCAGCGGCGGCTTCTATGTCCAGCCCACCCTGCTCAAGGGCACCAACGATATGAGGGTGTTCCAGGAGGAGATCTTCGGCCCCACCCTGGGGATCACCACCTTCAAGGATGAGGCGGAGGCGATCGCCATCGCCAACGACACCGACTACGGACTGGGTGCAGGCGTGTGGACCATGGATCAGAACCGGGCCATGCGCCTGGGGCGGGCCATCGAGGCCGGCAGAATCTGGGTCAACTGCTATCACCTCTACCCGGCCCATGCCACCTTCGGTGGCTACAAGCAGTCCGGCATAGGACGGGAAACCCATAAGATGGCGCTGTCCAACTATCAGCAGACCAAGAACCTGCTGGTGAGCTACGACCCCAACCCACTGGGCTTCTTCTAGCCCCATAAACAAACGGCCTCAATTGAGGCCGTTTTTACTTCACCCGGAAGTGCCGGGCATCACTGCGCTTAAGGGGTTACAGTGATCGAGTCAGAGGCATATTTACCGTCGGGCAGCTCCACCTCGACGAAAAGAGTACCGCCCTCATCGCCCGAAGTTACTGCAATGCTATAACGGCCGGCACCGCAAGTGCTGCGATTATCTTCGCGAGTCACACCATCCTCATCGATATGATAGATAGGCACATTTATGCTGCCCTGGACAAAGCTACTCTGGCCCACTGTGGTCACATCACCATCAACCACAAATTTCACTGTGGTTCCATATGGCACTGGATTCCATGAGCCGTTCAACGCTTCATCCACCACACAAGCCAGTGCCATACCATCGACAGGACTATCGGCCTCCCAACGCTTGTCAGTGGCATCGTTCCAGCAATCAAACCATCTCAGTTCGTCATCGTCTTCATCGACGGCATCGTAGTGACAGAAGTACGCCAACGGATCGGCCCCGGACATCACGATAGTGCCCGATCGATTAAGATCCACCAGTTCCCGGCTGCAGTCACCGCTGGTCAACGGCGCGCCCTGGCACAGCAAGCCGTTGTACTGACCATCACCACCATCCCATTGGCCATTACCGTTTCGATCGATAAACTGCTCTCCATCATCATATTGGCCGTTGTCGTTGGCATCGATGTAAACTTCATGCTCATCGCCACCGTCCCATTCGCCCAGGTCATAGAAGCCATTACCATTGGCATCGGTAAAGGACTCCTCCCCCTCGACCCATGCAACAACTGTCGACCTGCCATCCTCGGGGCGTGGTCCCTGAGACACCCAGTTTACTGAGCAGTGACCATCGGTAGTGAGGCAGTTGGCTTCTATCAAGCCCCCTTCGGTAATGAATGAGATGGCCGTGCCATCGGGTACCGGATTATTGAAGTGGTCCCCCGCTGACGCGGTAATCCTCACCTGCACGCCGTTGTAGAACCACGCCTGGGGATTGTGCTCGGAGAAGCTGATATCAAAGCTGTTCTTATCCGGCAGGCCAGTACCCACTCTCAGTTCCTGAGAGACCGCCACAATCAGGGGATCACTGTCCACCACCTCGGCCTTCACCCGGAAGGGACCAGGCAGGTTCTTGGAGGTCACTGCCACCGACACCATTCCCTGGTTGTCACTCCTGGCCAAATCGGTGGTCATGGTGAAACGCTCCTCACCACTGGCCGGGGAGAGGGCCACATCCACTCCCTGCTTGGGCTGACCATTCTCATCCAGGACCTGGAACAGCAAGGTGGTGGTACGAACACCGCCAGTGCCCTCCAGTTGCAGGTAGTTTGGAGTCGCCGAGACAAACTGAATGCTGGCAATGGGCACCGACGCCAGGGGAATGGTCAGGCTGTCGGTGGCGGTGCTGCCGCCCAGGGCCAGGGTTGCGGTCACCTGGTCCTGCTGTTCACAGCCAGTCGAACGATAGGTGGCCACCGCCTCGCCCCCCTGGGATAGGACCTGTTCATCGATCTCCGCTTTGCCGCTCAGGGCACAGGTGGAGGAGAAACTGACCGATAACGGCTCCATGTAAGACTGACCGTTCACGGTCAACGACGCCGTTACCGCCATGGTGGAGCCGTCGGAGAGCACCTGGCCATCCGCCAGGCTGGTGGAGAGAGTCAGACCCACCTGAATGGCATTGATCTGGGCATACATCTGGCTGGTGGCATCCGCATAGCTGGCACTGATGGCCACCACCCCTTCATCGTCATCGGCCTGGATGCGAAGCAGGGCACTGCCATCTTCACCGGTCAACACCCGGCCATCTGCGGGAATCAAGCTGCCCTTATCGCTGAAAACGTTAACCAGTTCACCGGAAGAGTCCGAACCATCCCGCCGAGCGTGCACTCGCAACACGGCCGCTTTCTGAGCATCGAAACTGGTGCTCTGGGTACAGGAGTCGAGGGAATTAACAGAGGGATCGGGACAATCCCACATGCTCATCTCAAGAGTATGGGCGGCGGCTGTGCTGTCGCCACTTCCAGTCCCCCCGTCGTCGCCGCCTCCTGGGCGCCAGGTCTCAGGCCGCTGTGTGGGATCTTGCTGATCCAGGCTTCCATCACCTCCACCACAGCCCGCCATCACTCCTAAAGCGCAAAAAAGAACAAGAAATTCCCTTATTCCTGCAAGTCTCATTAGATTCACCAACCCTGTGCATTAATGGTGCTCTTTCTATAGTCCAGGGTTTAGAAATTATCAAACTCCAGTCAATTCAGTATCTTGAGCTTGACAGGCTTTTGCCTCAAATTGCGCAACCTCTAAATTAAAGTACTCATTTCTTGGGTTTGAGGAAAATGTCCAACTTAGAAGCCAAAAATTGAACATCAACCTGCTCCAGCTCCCCTCTTCCAGGCAATCAGAACTTAACTTCAAAGAGCCAGCATTGCATATCAGGGTCGCACAGTCGGCTGAGGGGGGAATAATCATCGCACTGACCCGCTTGAAAGGGCCAAACACAAAAAAGGAACGTCCCAAAAACGTTCCCCGTCATGAAGTTCCATTAAACCAGCCTACAGGGACTAACTGCGGCCGGTCAGATGCCCAAGCATGGTTTTCACCCTGGCCCAGAAACCGGGTCGCTGCGGTTCCTCCGGCATGGGTTCCGGCAGCACCACCCTGGGGGCGAGGCTGTCAAACAGCGCCTCCAAAGAATCCGCCACCCGGGTTTGTGGCTCCTTGCCGGGCAACTCCAACCAGACGGAGCCGTCGCTGTTATCCAGCACCAGCATCAGGTCCGAATCCGCCATCACACCAATGAACCAGGTGGGCGGCTGCTTCAGCTTCTGTTTCATCAGGGCATGGCCAATCAGATTCTCCTGCAAAAACTCGAAATCCTCATCATTCCAAGGCTGCAGCAGTTCGCCGGCGCCAAAGGGAGCATCGAAGCCGGGATTGCCCGCAAAGAAATGGCCGTAGAAGTCGGCCAGAGCGGGATGCAGCTCCAGCTCCAGGGCCTGGGCCAGGTTGGCAAAATCCGCCGCATCATGGGCTGCAGGCTGCCAGAGCTGACCCAGCTCATGCTCACCGGCACTGGCGGGGCCGGATTCGCTACGATCGGTCACAGGCAGATGGCCATGGGTCTGGGTCCAGGCAGAGGCATGACGGTCAAAAAACTGACCAAGAGGCGAGCTGTGGTTCATGGGGTTGGCATCTCTGGGTTAGAATAGCGGGATATTGTGCCACGTTTCGGAATCACTATGACAGATCACCACGATCCCTATCAGGGCGCCGAAGCCCTCAAGGGGCTGACTCTGGGCCATCAGACCCAGTACCAGGACCACTACGCGCCCGAACTGCTTCAGGGCGTGCCGCGCCAGCTGAACCGGGATGCCATCGGCCTGGGCGAGACGCTGCCCTTCGACGGTGCCGATGTCTGGACCGGCTTCGAACTCTCCTGGCTGAATGCCAAGGGCAAACCCATGGTGGCCATCGCCCACTTCGCCCTGCCGGTCACCTCACAGAACCTGGTGGAGTCCAAGTCCTTCAAGCTGTACCTGAACAGCTTCAACCAGACCAAATTCGACAGTGTCGAGGCGGTACAGCAGGCCCTGGCCAAGGACCTGTCCGAATGCGCCCAGGGCGAAGTGAGCGTTCGCATACTGCTGCCATCGGAGTTTGAAGCAGAGCAGGTCGCCGAGTTTGAGGGTGAGCTGATCGATGAGCTGGATATTGCCATCGATGACTACGAGTTCAATCCGGACTATCTGGAAGGCGCCGCCATCGGCGAACCGGTGGAGGAGACCCTACGCTCCAACCTGCTCAAATCCAACTGCCTGATCACCTCTCAGCCCGACTGGGGCAGCGTGCTGATCCGCTACCAGGGACGCGCCATCGACCGGGAAAAGCTGCTGCGCTACCTCATCAGCTTCCGTCGCCACAACGAGTTCCACGAACAGTGTGTGGAGCGGATCTTCATGGATCTCAAACGTTACTGCGGCTGTGAAAAGCTGACCGTCTACGCGCGCTACACCCGCCGCGGTGGCCTGGACATCAACCCCTACCGCAGCGACTTCGAGCCGGTGCCTGCCAATGTCCGCCTGGCAAGACAGTAGTAACCACACAAAATTAGCGGCTACTTTATAATCAAAATTTGCATCCGGAGGCGGCCATTTGTAGAATGCCCGCCGCCTTGAGGAGCTTTAGGAACACCATGTTTAAGCCAGAACTGCTGTCCCCAGCCGGGACTTTGAAAAATATGCGCTACGCCTTCGCCTACGGTGCCGATGCGGTCTACGCCGGTCAGCCCCGTTACAGCCTGCGTGTGCGCAACAATGACTTCAATCTGGACAACCTGGCTACGGGCATCGAAGAGGCCCACCAGCTGGGCAAGAAGCTGTATGTGGTGTCCAACATCGCTCCTCATAACTCCAAGCTGAAAACCTACCTGCGCGACATCGAGCCGGTAATCCAGATGAAGCCGGACGCCTTGATCATGTCCGATCCCGGCCTGATCATGATGGTGAAAGATGCCTTCCCTGAGCAGAGCATCCACCTGTCGGTACAGGCCAACGCCATCAACTGGGCCAGCGTCAAATTCTGGGAACGCCAGGGCATCGACCGGGTCATCCTCTCCCGGGAGCTCTCCCTGGATGAGATTGAAGAGATCCGCCAGCAGTGTCCCGACATGGAGCTGGAGGTGTTCGTTCACGGCGCCCTGTGCATGGCCTACTCCGGCCGCTGCCTGCTCTCCGGCTACATCAATAAGCGGGATCCCAACCAGGGCACCTGCACCAACGCCTGCCGTTGGAACTACAACGTCCACGAAGCCAAGGAGAACGAGTCCGGCGACGTGGTGGCGGTCAACCCTGCCGACAGCGGCGTGCAGATGGTAGAGCCCACCCTGGGCCAGGGCCCCACCAGCGATCAGGTGGTGCTACTGCAGGAAGCCAACCGTCCCGGCGAGTACATGCCCGCCTTCGAGGATGAGCATGGCACCTACATCATGAACTCCAAGGATCTGCGCGCCATCCAGCACGTGGAGCGCCTGGCCAAGATGGGGGTACACTCCCTGAAGATCGAGGGCCGGACCAAAAGCTTCTACTACGTGGCCCGCACCGCCCAGCTCTATCGCAAGGCCATCGACGATGCCGCCGCCGGCCGCCCCTTCGACCCCAACCTGATGCTCTCCCTGGAGTCCCTGGCCCACCGCGGCTACACCGAGGGCTTCCTGCGTCGTCACACCCACGATGAGTACCAGAACTACGACTATGGCTACTCAGTTTCCGAGAAGCAGCAGTTTGTGGGCGAGCTGACCGGCGAGCGCAACGCTCAGGGCCTGGCAGAGGTACTGGTGAAAAACCGCTTCGAAGCGGGCAACAGCGTTGAACTGATGACCCCAGCGGGCAACCTCAACTTCAACCTGGAGCACATCGAGAACCGCAAGGGAGAGAAGATGGAGATTGCCCCGGGCAATGGCCATACCGTCTATCTGCCCCTGCCCGAAAAGCTGGATCTGAGCCACGCCATCCTGATGCGCAATCTGGATGAAGGGCAGACCACCCGCAACCCGGTCAAGCCGGCCTAACCGGTTGTCGCACAACGAAAAGGCGCCTCAGGGCGCCTTTTTTCGCTTCTGAATCACTGCATCAAAGATCAGACAGGTCGCACTGCACCGAGGAGCCGGGCGGCATGATCATCGGGACGGGGGCTGACGCTGGATTCAGACAAACACCATGGCCTGAACTCACCGCAAAGCGGCACGCTTTTGTTGCCCGGCTAAACTTATGGTAAAGTCGCCGCCCTTAGCGATAACTGACCGACGTAGACATGGCCCTAATCATTCTCGACAGCTGCATCAACTGCGACATGTGCGAACCTGAGTGTCCCAACCAGGCGATCACCATGGGTGAGGAGATCTACGAGATCGATCCTGACCGCTGCACCGAGTGCGTCGGCCACTACGACAAACCCACCTGTGTCAGTGTCTGCCCCATCGACTGCATCGATCCGGATCCCAAGCATCCGGAAGATGACGCCACTCTGATGGCTAAATACCTGATCCTGACAGGAAAGGCATAGTCTTAAGCTTAGCCAGGGCGGCCATTAGCGGCTCAGGCACCGCAGGCAGCAGGCTCACCCGCCCCAGCAGGGCCTTAAGCTCCATCGCCAGTTCGGTATCACCGCACATCTCCAGCTCCCGCTGGAAGAACAGCCCATCGGCGTCTCCCTCACCACAGGCCAGGATGGCAAAGGCTTTCAGGCTGCCCTGAAGCTGCGCCGGTTCATCGCCCCTGGCCCACTCAACCTGCCACTGCCCCTGCTCCAATCCCAAAGCCAGAGCCCAGGGCGCACCATTGAGTGCGATGGCGATGCGCCGTCCCTCAAGGAAGGTCAGCTCTCCCTGGCGAACCAGCTCACCAAAACGATGAGTCAGCAGGGGCGTCAGGGCCAGAGCAATGGGCGTAACCGGGGGTTTAGGCAGATTCATAACGGTCTGAAATCCATTCACAGATCAAAAAACACATTGTAATCAGGGCATTCATCACAATCAGTGTTCAGGATCAAAGTCTGCCTTGTTGGTTTGGGTAGAGTGACACAACGCAACACTGGAACCTGGAACAAGGACAATGGAACTGCTTGCTCCTGTGGCCAACCTGGCCGCCTTGGACAACGCCCTGGATGCGGGCGCCGACGCCGTCTATGTCGGACTAAAGAACGACACCAATGCCCGTCGCTTTGCCGGCATCAACTTTACCCCAGAGGAGTTGCAGGAGGCGGCCCGCCGTTGTCAGAGCCGGGAAAAAGCCCTGATGGTGGCCATCAACACCTTCCCTCAGCCCGGTCAGGAGTCCCGCTGGCAGGACGCGGTCGCCGTCGCCGCCGAAGCCGGTGTGCAGGCGCTGATCATGGCCGACCCCGGCCTGCTCGCCTTCGCCCAGAAGCACTACCCGGACGTCGAGCGTCACCTGTCGGTGCAGGCCAGTGCCGCCAACCTGCCCACCCTGAAACTGTTTCATCAGGAGTTTGGCATCACCCGGGCGGTGCTGCCCAGGGTGCTGGACATCGATACCGTAGAAGCGATCTGTGCCCAGAGTCCGGTGGAGATCGAGGTGTTCGCCGGCGGCAGCCTGTGCGTCATGGCCGAGGGGCGCTGCCAGCTCTCCCACTATGTCAGCGGTCACTCCCCCAACTCAGGCGGCGCCTGCTCTCCGGGCAGCCTGGTCAGTTGGGAGGAGCACCAGGGCGAGCGCCACGTTCGGCTGGACGGTCACCTGCTGGACAAGGTGCAACCCGGGGAGGCCGGTGGCTACCCGACGGTTTGCAAGGGCCAGTACCTGGTGGAGGGCAAACCCCTCTACCCCATCTCCCGCCCCTGCTCCCTCTCCACCCTACCGCTGCTGGCGCGCTTTGGCCGAGCCGGGGTAGCCGCCCTGAAACTGGAAGGGCGACAACGCAGCCCCTACTACACCCGTCAGGTCACCCGGTTGTGGCGCGAAGCCATCGACCGCTGGCTGGCGGATCCCGAGCATTACCGAAGCGAGCCAGGATGGCACCTGCAGCTCAAACCCCTGGCGGAAGGCGGCCTGGTGACCGCCGGCGCCTATCTGAGCAGCTGGCATTAGGAGGCCCCATGAAACTGTCACTGACACTCAACTGCTGGCCCCTGACCCGCCAGCAACAAAACCAGCAGCTGGATGCCCTGACCCAGGCACCGGTGGCACGCATCGTCCTGGGGGAGACCGTCTGCGAAAAACGGGATCGTCCCTCCCTGCGTACCCTGCTTGAGGTGGCCGAGGCCGCCCAGGCCAGCGGCATTCAGGTGGTGCTGGCCAGCCTGAACCTGGTCAATGGCCCCCGGGAACTCAAGCTGGTGGAGCAGGTGTGTGGTCAACACTCCCTGATGGTGGAAGCCAATGATCTGACCGCGGCCTCCCTGCTCAAGGATCTGGACCAGCCGTTCTGGGCCGGGGCCAACCTCAACATCTACAACAGAGAGAGCCTGGGCTGGATCGCCAGGCTGGGTGCCATGGGTTATCAGCCACCCATCGACATGAGCGAGGAGAACATGGGGCTGCTGCTGGAGGCGGGCAATGAGCTGGGGCTGGAGGGGGAGATCCTCGGTTTCGGCTGGCCACAACTGGCGGTCTCCGCCCGCTGCGCCACCGCCCGCATCCATGGCCGCAATAAGGAGCACTGCGACAAGGTGTGTCAGCACCACCCGGTGCCCATGGCCAGCACCCTGGAGCAGGAACCCCTGCTGCTGCTCAACGGCCCGCAGAATCACGGCGTCAAACCGGTAGACAGGCTGGATAGCCTGGCTCACTGGCGACAGGCTGGCGCCAGCTGGCTCCGGGTCATTCCCGGTCCCTGGGCGCAGGGAGGGTGGTTACAGAGCCTGGAGGAGCTCAACCATCCAGAGGGGGCGTCTCGTCTGCGTCGCGAAATACCAATACCAGGGCATAAAACAGCCACAGGGTTACACAGAGCAGCAGCAACCAGCCTGTAAGGGCTGGCCACCACACCGTGGGGCGCACTTCGCCAAACAGGCCGTAGGGATAGCGATCCTGCAACACCATCAGGGCATCCTGACGCAGCAGCAGGGTGGTGGCCAGTGACGCCGCCGCCACTGCGGGGATCACCCCCCAGCGTGGCGGTTTGTCCATCAAGATGGAGCGGCAATACACCAGGGCACAGAGGATGGTCATCACATAGAAGGCCATCATCGCCTTGGAGTGCAGGTTGCCCACATTCACCGGAAACAGCCCACAGCCGGACAGACAGAGACTCAACAGGACGCCACACACCAGCAGTGGCGAATGAAAGCGCCTGTTAATCAGCCAGCTGGAGAAGATAAACGACAGGCTCAGCGCCAACCCACCGAAAAACAACCCGCCATTGACCATCACCGCCAGAGGCGATGTCTCGCCATAGCGACCCAGTTCGGACAGGCTGTGATTGAGAAAACTGAAGTGCTCACCAGCTTCACCTCGAAACGCCAGGGCCGCCACCAGGGAGGGCAACACCAGCAGAGCCAGGGCGGCAATGCCGATGCGATTGGTGAGACGAACCAAAGGACGATGCTGATATTTCATGGGTTTTTCCGCATAGATAACCGGGCTAGTGTAGCTACACTAACCCGGCATTTAAAGGGGTTATCCGCGGATGTGGTAATCCCCTTCGGCCAACCACTTGTAGGTGGTCAAGGCTTCCAGCCCCATGGGGCCACGGGCATGCAGCTTCTGGGTGCTCACCGCCACCTCGGCCCCCAGGCCAAACTGGCTGCCATCGGTGAAGCGGGTACTGGCGTTGATGTACACCGCCGCCGAGTTGATGCTGGCGGCAAAGTAATTGGCGTTGGCCATATCCTGGGTGAGGATCGATTCCGAGTGCTCACTGGAGTGGCTGCGGATATGCTCAATCGCCTCATCCACATCGGCCACCACCTTGATGCCCAAGGTCAGTGACAGCCACTCGCGGTCAAAATCCCCATCGGCGGCGGCATCAATGTCGATGTGTGAGCAGCTGGCATGGCACCCTTTGAGGGTCACTCCCAGGGGCGCCAAGCGGGATTTCACCTTGGGCAACAGCTCCGCCGCCACGGCCTGGTGCACCAACAGGGTGTCCAGGGCATTGCACACCGTAGGGCGCTGCACCTTGGCATTCTCGATCACGTCCAGGGCTCGCATCAGATCCGCGCTCTGGTCCACAAACAGGTGACAGATGCCGATGCCGCCGGTGATCACCGGAATGGTGGCCTGCTCCTTACACAGCTGGTGCAGGCCGGCACCACCACGGGGGATGATCATGTCCACATGGCTATCCAGCTTCAGTAGCTGTGCCACCAGGGCCCGATCCGGATCCGCAATCAGCCCAATGGCAGCCTTGGGCAGGTCGTGGGCTTTGAGGGCCCGGTGCAACACCGCCACCAGGGCCAGGTTGGAGCGCAGAGTCTCCTTACCGCCACGCAGGATGGCGGCATTGCCGGTTTTCAGTGCCAGCACCGCCACGTCGATGGTGACGTTGGGCCGCGCCTCGTAGATCACCCCCAAAACCCCCAGGGGAATGCGGCGTCGGCTCAGTCTCAGGCCGTTCTCAAGCAGCTTGGAATCAATATCCTCACCGACCGGGTCCGGCAGGCCGATTACGGTGCGAATGTCGTCACAGATGGCGGCCAGCCGCTCCGGGGTCAGCAGCAAGCGGTCCAGCATGGCGCCACCTATGCCATTGGCTTCCGCCTCCTTCACATCCTCGGCATTGGCCTCAAGAATGGTGGCCTGATGCGCCTGCAACTGCTCGATGATGGTCTGCAGCAGGGCATCTTTCTGGGCCCGGCCCAGGCCCAACAGGGCAAAGCTGGCACGGCGGGCGTCGCGGCCCATCTGTTGTAAATCTGTCGTCATAGAATCACCAAATCGTTTCGATGCACCGCCACGGTGCCATAGCTGAATCCCAGATGCTGTTCAATCTGTTCCGAATGGCAGCCGATGATGCGTGCCAGGCTGGCGTGGTCATAGCGCACTATGCCACGGCCTATGGTGCGCCCCTTGGGGTCACAGATGGAGACCGCCGCCCCACGCTCGAAGCGTCCGTCGATGGTGGTGATTCCCTTGGGCAGCAGGCTGGAGCCCTTCTCCACCAGGGCGCGGACCGCTCCCTCATCCACCGTCAGGCAGCCACTGGCCGCTGGCGCTGCCAGCAGCCACTGCTTGCGGGCATCCAGCGGCGCTTCATCGGCACAGAAGCGGGTGCCGACCGATTCGCCCCGCACCAGCCGCTCTATCACCCCTTCGCTGTGCCCCGCGGCAATGGCCACCTGGATGCCAGCCCGCTGGGCCACATCCGCCGCCTGCAGCTTGGTGGCCATGCCTCCGGTGCCCAGGTTGGTGCCACTGCCACCGGCCAGCTTGCGCAGTTCGTCGGTGATGCGGTTCACCTCGCTGATCAGCTGCGCATCAGGATTGGAACGGGGATCGGCGGTAAACAGGCCACTCTGATCGGTCAGCAGGATCAGCTTGTCCGCGTCCGCCAGCATCGCCACCAGGGCGGAGAGGTTGTCGTTGTCCCCCACCTTGATCTCGGCGGTGGCCACGGCGTCATTCTCATTCACCACGGGGATGATGCCAAAATCCAGCAAGGCGTTCAGGGTATCCCGGGCATTGAGGTAACGCTCCCGGTCATTGAGATCGGCCCGGGTCAGCAACATCTGCCCGACGTGCATATCGAACAGGTTAAACAGGTGCTCCCAGGTCTGCATAAGGTGGCTCTGGCCCACCGCCGCCAGCATCTGCTTGCTGGCCACGCTGGCGGGCAGGTCCGGTTGCCCCAGATGCTCGCGTCCGGCGGCAATGGCGCCTGAGGTCACCAGAATAATTTCACAGCCACCACGCTTGAGCCGGGCCATCTGCCGGACCAGCTCCACCATATGGGCCCGGTCCAGGCTGTTACCACCAGAGGTCAGGACGCTGGTGCCCAGCTTGACCACCACGCGTTTGTAGGGAACAGAGAGAGAAGACATCGGAATCACTGATAAAAATTCATCCCTCCTTTATAACCCAGGCCAGATCAAAGCTCATCTTAAAAAAAAGAAAAGGCGCCCCTAAAAGGGACGCCCATCACGATATGTTGCTTTTTTATACGGGCTTTTTATAGCACGGCGTATTTCACAACAAAGGCCAGCGCCAGCACCAGTACCGCAGGGTTCAGCTCTTTCACCCGGCCGGTCATCAGCTTCAGGGCCGCGTAGCTGATAAAGCCAACGGCGATGCCGTGGGAGATGGAGTAGCTGAGCAGCATCACCAGGGTGGTCAGAACCACGGGCGCCGCTTCGGTCAGGTCTTCCCAGTCCACACCCACCAGACCGGACATCATCAGGATCGCCACATACAGCAGGGCGCCGGTGGTGGCGTAGGCAGGCACCATGCCCGCGAGAGGGGAGAACAGCAGACAGGCGATAAACAGCAGGCCCACCACGACGGCGGTCAGGCCGGTACGGCCACCGGAGGCCACACCCGCAGTACTCTCAACGTAACTGGTGGTGGTGGAGGTTCCCAGCATGGCACCGGCGATGGTGGCGGTGGAGTCGGCAAACAGCGCCTTGGGCAGGCGGGGCAGACGGCCACGGTCATCCAACAGATTACCGCGCTGAGCCACGGCAATCAGGGTGCCGGAGGTGTCGAACAGGTCCACAAACAGGAAGGCAAACACCACGGAGACCATGCCCACATCCAGGGCTCCGGCCAGATCCATCTGCATCAGAGTCGGAGTGATGGAGGGTGGCGCGGACATGATGCCGGTGAACTCCTGCTTACCGGTGAGCACCGCCACGGCGCTGACCACCAGGATGCTGATCAGGACCGCCGCCTTGTTGCGGAAGTGCACCAGGGTGATCACCAGCAGGAAGCTGAACATCGCCATGATGCTTTCGAACTTGGTCACATCACCCAGAGAAACCAGGGTTGCCGGATTATCGACGATGATGCCTGCACCTTGCAGGCCGATAAAGGCAAGAAACAGACCGATGCCGGCAGCAATACCCAGTCGCAGGGACATGGGAATGGCGTTGACGATCCACTCACGCACCTTGAACAGGGAGAGCAGCAGGAAGCAGATACCGGAGAGGAACACCGCACCCAGGGCGGTCTGCCAGGAGTAGCCCATCTGACCCACCACCACGAAGGTGAAGAAGGCGTTCAGGCCCATACCGGGCGCCAGAGCAATGGGGTAGTTGGCGACAAAGCCCATGATAAAGCAACCAATGGCGGCTGCCAGACAGGTGGCGACGAACACGGCCCCTGAGTCCATGCCAGCCATTTCCAGCATGGAGGGGTTCACGAAGATAATATAAGCCATAGCCAGGAAGGTCGTCAGGCCAGCGATCACCTCTTGGCGCACACTGGTCCCATGAGCCTTCAGCTTGAAGAGCTTTTCCATCATAGGATGTCCTAATTTTTAATTTTTTAATATTTTGGGGTACAGAGTTTCTGCCTGGGGCAGATGCGGCGCAATTATGCGGATTTCGCCCCCCCTCAGCAAGGGAAGGGAGTAAAAGGAGCATGAAACTGTTGCGAAAATGCTCAGGAATGTGATCCCGGTGAGCAGATCTGAGTCGCACTCAAGGGGACGGAAACCGGTGGGATATGCAGAGAAAATGGATAAAAAAAACGCCGGTAACAAAGTTACCGGCGCAAAGGATGACAAATGTTCGGCCTTACTACGCCAGCCAAGAGGGCCGACGACACAGATGGGGTCCAATAACTGATGAAATTACACGAGGTTGATGCTTAGCGAGCGTAATAGATCGCGGTCGCATTCCAGCTGGCGCTAGCCCAGCTGCCAATCAGATTCACAGAGTAATCGAATGGGGCGTTCATAAGGCATTCTCCTAAATTCGTTGCAAACACAAACAATGTGCGGTTCCTTGGCACAACGACTCTGTTCCGTGGAGAGTATGCTGCCTCAGCGCTTTGAGGCATGGGCGGCTCCGCCGCCAGAGTGGGTCGCTTAACCGGCGTAGTAAATCGCGGTGGCGTTCCAGTCGGTAGCAGACCAGGTGCCGTACAGGCGGACTTGGTATTCAAACTGGGTATTCATAGGGTGTTCTCCTAAAGTTGCTAACACTGATTGTCAATTAGTGGTGCGGTTCCCTGGCACAGCACTCGGTTCCTTGGAGACGCTTTGCCTCATTGAGGCGGTGGCGGGCGTGCCGCCGTACGTTACTTCTTGCCAGCGTAGTAGATGCTGGTGGCGTTCCACTGACCTTGGGACCAGGAGCCGTAAAGGGTAACGTCGTAACCGAATGGGTAGTTCATAATCTTTTCTCCGATAAAGTTGCTAACACCTAGTACAAGTGGTGCGGTTCCTTGGCACAGCGGTCTCGATTCCTTGGAGAAACTCACGTCCCAATCTTTGGGACGATGAAGACCAACTCGGTCTTTACTAGGGGGAGTTGCCTCCCGACAGTTGCTATAATACCGAACTGTAATTTTATTACAAGCCATATCGTGATCTTTTTTGAAAAAAAGCCAGTTTCTGAAAGTTTATTACATGATAACCAAATAATATGGCCCTTGAAGGCAGGGGTGGGATCTCGTTTTTATCGAAATACCCGACATGGCGCACACGGCATCGCCAGCACCCCTGCGCAGATCACATTTTTCTAAGGGAATAACTCAACTCTTTAGCTGCTTGGACACAGAAACTGTAACTCCGCCCCAAAGACAACAGGACTGACGCACCAGGCTCGGCAGGAAACTGCCGGTCACCCTGAGTTCGGCACTTTGCAGTCGGGGCTGAATGCCGTAGGACGCTAGGGAGTAACGAGCCGCAGGGAGAAGTGAACGTCCACCTCTTGCTGAAGGGTCTGACCCTGTTGGCAACACCGGCCAGCCCTAAGAGCTGCTCGAGGCTCTGTTACCTTATATAGAGGAGGGGGAACAACTTCCACAGCTCACCACAACCTACCCTCAACCTGAGATTCATCAGGCCCGGCAAACAGATCGTCGGCAAGCTGGTGTTGCGCCCCCATGTCCAGGACGATCGCCCACAAAAAAGGAGGCCCGCAGGCCTCCCACTCTTGCGGAGATTACAGCTCCTCCATCATCGCCAGCAATGTGGCCACCGGCCGGGCACTGGGCTTGCCATAGAGGGGGTCTCGTTTCTCTACCGCGGTGGCGGCGATGTCCACATGCAGATAGGGAATGGGCTGGTCGCTGGCCAGCTGGTGCTTATCCAGTCCCGAGGCCTTCAGCAGGAAAGCCTGGGGAAACTGGTGGCCACGGCTGATGTTCACCGAGGCGCCATTGTTGGAGGAGAGCAGATCCTCAGACTCACTGCGGCCCGCCACCTGGGCGAAATCCTCACGACGCAGGGTGGAGATCTCCACCGGCTCCCCCCAGCGCTCACCAATCTGCTGCATCAGCTGCCCCTGCTGACCACGCCGGGCAACGCTGTTTTCCACGACTCCGGTGTAGGGACCATAGGAGCGCACCACATGACCGGTGAGTGTGGCAATGGAGAACACCTTGGGCGACACCGCACCCTGAGCATCCTGACGCAGGTGTGACAACAGATCCGCCAGCACCAGCCGTCCCTCTGCGTCGGTATTACCGATTCGCACCCGGGCCCCGGCGTGGGAGGTGATGATCTCATCGGGCACAAAGGCGTCGCTGCCCAGGGCGTTGCGCACCAGGCCCAGCTCGGCGATGATGCGGATCCCCTTGGGCCTGAGCATGGCCACCGCCTTCATAAAACCGGCCGTCGCCGCTGCACCGCCCTTGTCCCGACTCATGCCGGCCATGGCACCGCCCACCTTGAGATCGGCGCCACCGGTATCGAAGGTGACCCCTTTGCCGGCAATCAGCCAGGTCTGGTGCACCTCACCCTCCGGGTTGTACTCCACCCTCACCACCCGGGCAGCATGGCGGGCCACCGCAAAACTGGTGCGGGATACGGCGCTGAGCAGGGGGTACTCTCTGACCAGTTGCTCCTGATCGTCGATCACCGTCAGCTCCACCGGCTCCTCGGCAAACAGGCTGACACAGTAATCGGCAAACGCCGGAGGCGCCATCTGCTCCGGATCACCGCCACAGAGATCCCGGGCAGCCACCCGGCCCGCCTCCAGTGCATTGAGACGCGACACGTCCTGACCATTCATCAGGCCTACGCGCACTTGTGGTTGATCGTCCACATCCGGGTTCAGGTAGAGTCCCTGGCCGCAGCCCAGGGCGGCCACCTCAGGGGCATTCAGATAGCGGGGATCGCCGCCAGGCAGATCCAGCAGCAGCAGGATGGCGCGGGCACCGGATCGATACGCCATCTTGGCGCCCTCTTCCGCCGCCTCATAGACCCGGCGAACATCCTCGTAGTCATCGCTAATGTCGCCCGTGGGCGCCAACACCAGCCTGCCTCCCGCCAATCCCGGCGCCAGTAACAGGGTGGGCTCCTTGCCGATGCGCTGATCCACCGAGGCCGCATGGGCCACCAGCTGATTCAACTCAGGGTTGGCGTCCAGGGCAAAATCCTGGCTGACCACCAGCAGCGCATCCCAGCCACCTTCGCCAAACTGGGCGTCCTCGGCCGGAGTAAAAAATTCCACTTGTGCCATGATGTTCTCTTCCTTTTACACGGGGAAATCCTTGTCCGGCCACTATAGCACGTTGCCTTAATCAGGCTGTGGTAGACTGGCCCCACACTACTACAAGGCGAATACAGGAGTACCCGCTCGTGCAGCCAATCAGCTCCCTCAGCCCACAACCCCTGTGGCGCTGGTTTGAAACCATCTGCTCTATCCCCCACCCCTCCAAGCAGGAGATTGCCCTGCGAGACCACATCCAGGCCTGGGCCCAGTCACGGGACCTGGAGACTCAGCTGGATCAGGTGGGCAACCTGATCATCCGCAAGCCCGCCACCGCCGGCTTCGAAAAGCGCAAAGGGGTGATCCTCCAGGCCCATCTGGATATGGTGCCTCAGAAGAACTCCGACACCGACCATGACTTTGGCTCCGATCCCATCCGCGCCTACATCGACGGCGACTGGGTCACCGCTGAGGGCACCACCCTGGGTGCCGACAACGGCATCGGCATGGCCTCCGCCCTGGCAGTGCTGGAAGCGGATGATCTGGAGCATGGCCCCATCGAGGTGCTGCTGACCATCGACGAAGAAGCGGGCATGACCGGTGCCTTCGGCCTGGAAGCGGGCGTACTCACTGGCGATATCCTGATCAACACCGACTCCGAAGAAGAGGGTGAGGTCTACATGGGGTGTGCCGGCGGTGTGGATGCGGCCCTGACCCTGGCGGTGGCCCGTGACGCCCTGCCTGAGGGGATGGCAACGGTTGAGATCGCCCTGACCGGCCTCAAAGGGGGCCACTCCGGCTGTGACATTCACCTGGGTCGAGGCAACGCCAACAAGCTGCTGGCCCGCTTCCTGTTTGGCCATGGCGAGGAGCTGGGGCTGCGCCTGTCCGAGCTGCGAGGCGGCTCTCTGCGTAACGCCATCCCGCGGGAGGCCTGGATGACCGTCAGCCTGCCCCAGGCCAACCTGGCCCAGCTGGAGCAGCGCATCGGCGACTACCGCGCCATTCTGGAAAACGAGCTGGCCGCCGTCGAGCCTGGCCTGTCTCTGACCATGAGCAGCGCCCAGGCGCCAGCCCAGGTGTTCGCTGCGGCCGATCAGCAGAAGCTGGTGGCCCTGATGCACAGCGCCCCAAACGGGGTGATCCGCATGAGCGATGAGTTCGACGGCGTGGTCGAGACCTCCCTGAACATGGGTGTGGTCACCACGGAGGCCGACAAGGTGGAGGTGCTCTGCCTGATCCGGTCCACCATCGACAGCGGCCGGGAGATGGTGGAAAACATGCTGAGCGCCCTGGCTCAACTCTCCGGTGCCGAACTGGGCCTCTCCGGAGCCTACCCGGGCTGGAAACCCGACGCCGCATCCCCCGTCATGCAGGTGGTGCGGGAAACCTACCAGCAGAAGTTTGGTGCCCTGCCCAACATCATGGTGATCCACGCCGGTCTGGAGTGCGGCCTGTTCAAGAAGCCCTACCCCAACCTGGACATGGTCTCCATCGGCCCCACCATCCGCTTCCCCCACTCTCCCGATGAGAAGGTGGAGATCGCCACCGTGGAGAAGTACTGGCAGTTGCTGACCGAAGTGCTCAAAGCTGTCCCCAACCGCTAAGCGCCGCCGGGTCTCCCAAAAGAGAAGCCGTCCCAAAGGACGGCTTTTTTATGCCCATTTCGTTTTCAGGTGCCCACTAAATCAGCTTCTGCTGCTTGACCAGGGGCTTATTCAGCTCCAGCACCACCAGTTCCACCTGATCATCTGGGTTGGTGCGGCAACTGGCCTTCAAGGTCTCATGACGTTCCACCTGGCAGGCTTTAACAATGGCAGAGCCTTTGTCCTTGCCGAAACGGCGCATCAGGTAACTCATGGCATTCTCTTCTGCGTAGCTGAGCAACGCAGACACCTTCTTCTGGTCCCCTTTGTCGTCGTAGTAGTTTACGGTGCGACAAAAGGTCTTATCCCCGATATAGAGGCTGAAGTAGTCTGCGTCTCGCAGGGGTTTGTGTTGATAGAAGCCATATCCCAGGCCGTAACAGACGCCGGCAACCAGGGTCATCAGACCCGCGGCCAGGCACAGTTGTTTGGCAAAGGTTCTCATCCTTAACCTCCTTCCTTGCGCCGGCGGATTGCTGGTCACCGGCTGATGGCAGAGGCTAAATGGCCAGTGTGGCCGATAAGGAATCAGTCTCTGCCCGAAGCCAGGCTTGCGATGTCGGTGGGGTAGAAAGAGTGGACACGCCTGGCCATCCGCTTCATCAACGCCTCTGTTTTTTAGCGGGCATTTTACGGAAGCTCAATACCAGCTTAGTTCGTTGCTTTATTGACCGTTTTGACGGGGATCAAACAAGCTTGCGGTCACAAAGGCAGGGGCAGTTGCCGAAGGGCTTTTTTCTCCGCCAGCTCCACAGAGATCCCCACCAGCCGAACCTGGCGGCCATTGCCCCGGCGAAACGCGATCCCCATCAGGGCGCGGAACAGCTGTGGGTCCAATTGCTGACTCTGCTGGGTGACCGTGGTCAGCTCAAAGTCGGCAAACTTCAGCTTGACCGTCTGCCCTTTGATGCCGCGCTTGCTGGCGCTCAAACGCCGCTCCAGTTCAGGCAACAGGGTATCGAGTTGCTGCTCACAGGCAGCCAGGTCGGGCAGGTCCCGGGCAAAGGTGGTTTCCACCCCCACGGACTTACGGATGCGGCTGGGCTCCACCGGACGGTCATCGATACCACGACAGCGGCGCCACAGCACCGGGCCAAACTTGCCCATCATCGATTCCAGCTCCACCTCCGTCAGGCCAAGGACATCCTCTCCCTTGAGCAGGCCACGACGAGCGAGGCGCTCGGCGGTCTTGGGGCCCACCCCAGGTATCTTCTTGAGTGGCAGACGGGCGGCGAATTCGGCGGTGCGCTCCGGGGGAATCACCATCTGACCATTGGGCTTGTTTTCATCGGAAGCCACCTTGGCCAGAAACTTATTGGGCGCGATGCCGGCGGAGGCGGTCAGCCCCGTGGCCTCGAAGATCTCCGCCCGTATCGCCTGTGCCATCCGGGTGGCACTGCCCTGGCAGTGGGGCTTGCCGGTCACATCGAGGAAGGCTTCATCCAGAGAGAGGGGTTCCACCAGCTCGGTGTACTTGCGAAATATGGCGTGGATCTGCTGAGACACCGCCTTGTACACAGACATGCGATGGGGCACCAGCACCAGATCCGGACACAGTTGCTGGGCCCTGTGGGTGGGCATGGCGGAGCGCACCCCATAGGCACGGGCGGCATAGTTGCAGGTGGCGATCACCCCACGACCGGACGCTCGCCCGCCAACGGCGATTGGCTTGTCCCGCAACTGGGGGTTGTCCCGCATCTCCACCGCGGCAAAGAAGCAGTCCATATCGATATGAATGATCTTGCGCTGCACCCGCACACCAATACTGTATATATAAACAGTTAAATCATATCACCCCAAGGCAAAAAGCCCAAAGATCAAAAAAGGCGCCGTCTGGCGCCTTCTGTCATAGCCTAGGTTACGGGCTAAACCTGATAACGGTTCAACCCCTGGGCCAGTTGGCTGCCCCCTTCCACCAGCTCCTCAAGGCTGCGCTCCAGCTGGTCGCCCCGGGAAACCGCATCGTCGGAGAGGCTGTTCACCCGGGTCACTGTGGCGGCGATCTCTTCGGCAACACCTGCCTGCTGGGCAATGGCCTGAGTCATCTCCTGCACCTGCTGTTGAATCCCCGCCACCGCTCGACCGGCCTGATCCAGGGTATCGACAACCTGGTCGCTGCGCTGCTGACTCTGCTGCAACTGCTCACAGCTTTGAGTCATAGCCTGCTCCGCTTCGATGCTGGCCTGCTGCAGTCCGGCGATGATGGCCTGGATATTGGCCGTGGAATCCTGGGTCTTGGAGGCCAGGGAGCGTACCTCGTCCGCCACCACGGCAAAGCCCCGTCCCTGCTCTCCGGCCCGAGCCGCTTCGATGGCCGCATTCAGCGCCAGCAAGTTGGTCTGCTCGGCGATGGTGCGAATCACATTGAGCACCTCACCAATCTGATCGGCGTTCTGCCGCAACCGGGACACTAGCTCACTGGACTCCTGCATCTGGCCAGCCAACTGGGCCAGGGACTCCTTGCCTTCACCCATGACCATGCCGGCCTGTCCCATCTGTTGATGCACCTGGTCGGCATGGGACGCCACCTGTTCCGCCTGGCTGGCCATCTCGGCACTGGTCTGCGCCATCTGGCTGGTGGCCGTAGACGCCTGCTCCACCTCCCCTTTCTGGGCTGACATGGAGCTCAGGGTGTCCCCCCAGATCTCGGAGGCCAGGGCGCTGCTGTGTGACACCGACTCCGTCAGCCCCTTGCTCTGATTCACCAGCTGATGGACCCGATCGGCAAACTGATTGAACGCCCGCCCCAGCTGACCCAGCTCATCCTGACGATTCAGTTTGATCCGCTGGCTGAGATCCCCATCCCCCTGGGCGATCGCCTCCATGGCCGCCACCAGACGTCGTATCTGCGACTTAAACGGCAGCAGCAGTAACCACACCACCGCAGAGATCAGCAGAGTCAGCACCACCGACACGGTACCCGTCGCCCAGGCCTCTTCGGTCACCCGGGCCCCAACCACGTCCGTAGGCAGCAGCAACCCCAGTTTCCAATGCACCTGAGGAAACTCGCTGTCCACCGGTTGCCACACCACCAACTGATCCTGTCCCTGGAGGCTCACTTCACCCTGCCCCTCGGCCTGGGTCAGTATCTCCCTGGCCAGGGTGGCAAAGCCCTGGGTGGCGCCGAACTGGTTGTCCACCTCGCTCAACAGGGAGCCTGGCGGGAACATGTCGGAAAACAGCGGGAAGAACACCAGCTTGCCATCGCCGGTAACCAGGAACGCCTGCCCCTGCCCCTGGTAGGTCACCTGAGAAAGCAGGGTCTCGCCGATGGTGGAGATGAGGATGTCCATGCCGCCGATGCCCAGAAACCGGCCATTGGCGTCGTACACCGTCTGCTTCACCGTGGCCGATACCGAGCCATCGTTGGCGTCCACCGCCGGCTCGGTGACATAGAGGCGATTCTTGCTCAGCGCCTCGCCCCACCAGGGGCGTTTGCTGGTGTAGTAGTTGGGATCGTCAGAGTAGCGACCGTTGAGGTCGAAATACTCGTGGGTGGCTTCACTGCCAAAAAACAGGCTCTTGATGGTACCGTCTTTATCGGAAAAATGACGGAAATAATGGGTCACCTCCGGGTAGTCTTCGAAGGGGCTCAGATCGCCGCCCCTGTCATCGTACGCCGCAAAGAAGCGCTGAACCTGAGGACTGGCAAACACCGAGTGGACGATGGCCCCCTTGGCCTCAAAGAAGGCGGCGATCTTACCGGCCTTGTCAGACACCAGTTGGCTAACCTCATGGCCCACCTGCATCCGGGTCGCCTGGCGGGTTTGACTGACCTGATAGATGGTCATCAGTGTAAGAATCAGAAAGAGGGCGCCGCCGATGGATCCCACCAGCTGACGGGTTAAAGAGGCTCTGAACCAGTCCATGATGTTCCCTGAAATTATTGTTTTTCCATAGGTATTTTGCTTATCGGCCAAAATTACCCAAACTGAAGATGATACAAGCTCTCATGGAAGGCACCAGCCCTGAACCGGCAAACGCTCAGTTTCACTGGCTGCGGGCGCCCCCAGCAGCAGCAATCGCCACAACCCTGCTCAATCTTCGCCCAATCAAACCATGTTCAGCATACTGGCAGAAAAGAATCGGCAATGAAACATCTGGGAAAACCATTATAAATTTTTGTAAATAAACAAAAATTATAGAAGTCACCGGTGAAAGGAAAGCGCCGCAGCCAAAACTCTGCAGGCACCGATTGGGCTAGGGGGGAAGGGTCGGCCCCGGACAACGGCTGAGACAAAAAAAACGGGCTCCCGTTGGCGGGAGCCCGTTAAGGATCTCAGGCATCAGCGGTCAAAGAATCCTCTGCTGCTCCATCAGTTTCTGACGTCGGGCCTCGTCGGCCATCTTCTTCTTACGACGATCGCAAGGCTCGGGGCAGTCACACGCCTTGTCGACGCCGACGGAACCCAGGCCACCACAGGAGCCGCTGATGGTTTTACGCTTGATGATGTAACCAATGGCCATCAGGCCTACCAAGGACACCATCACGAAAAAAGTGGCGATAAAGGTGTTCATGACTGGGTCTCCTTGCTCTCCAGATACTGCTCGAAGGCTGGGCTGTAGTGCACCTTGAACTGGCCCTCGCTGCGCTCAATCAGCATCACTGCCAAGCCACTCTTCTGTGCCAGGGCCAGGCCCTTGTCCACACCCATCACCATCATCGCTGTGGCCAGGCCATCGGCGGTCATGCAGGTATCGGTGATCACCGTCGCCGACACCACATGGTGATTCACCGGCCGGCCGGTAGTCGGATCGATGATGTGAGAGAACTGTTCACCGTCCTCCTCGAAGAAATTGCGGTAGTCTCCGGAGGTGGCCACCGCCTTGTTGCCGGGTTCAATCACATTGAACACGTCACGACCCATGGGGTCGGGTTGCTCGATGGCGATGCGCCAGGGCTGGTCTCCGGGCTTAACCCCTTTGACTCTGAGTTCTCCCCCCACCTCCACAAGGTAGTTGTGAATGCCACGGGACTCCAGCACCTCGGCGACCACATCCACACCATAGCCTTTGGCGATGGCGGAAAGATCCACCTTGAGCTTGGACTCGGACTTAAACAACCAGCGCCCCTTCACGGAGAGCTTGTCGTCGCCCACTACCCCCTTGATGCGGGCGATCTCCGCCTCGTCGGGGGCATGCTCAATGCGGCCGTCCGGACCAAACCCCCACAGGTTGACCAGGGGACCCACGGTCACATCCAGGGCACCACCGGTCATCTCGGTCAGGCGTTTGGCTTCCACCAGCACGGTGGCAAACTCCGCGCTGATCTCCATACCGCCCACCCGGTTCATGCGGTTGAAACGACTCACTTCGGAGTTACGCTTCCAGGTGGACATGGAGCGATTGACTTGACCCAGTCGCAGGTCGATTTCCCCCTGCAGCAGCAGCGGGTCATGATGGTCGGGACCGTCCACCCAACTGACGTGGTAGGTGGTGCCCATGGTATGGCCGGACACGGACTCCACCTGGGGAGCCTGGGTGCAGCCAGAGAGAACAATGGCCAGCCCGATAAGGGCCAGCCATACAGTTTTAGGGGCTCGATACAGCATGAAGCCTCTCAGGTTAGCCGCCGAAGTCATCCAGCAGGATGTTTTCGTCTTCCACACCCAGATCTTTGAGCATGTTGATCACCGCTGCGTTCATCACCGGTGGTCCACACATGTAGAACTCGCAATCTTCAGGTGCTTCGTGGTTTTTCAGATAGTTTTCCATCAGCACGTTGTGAATGAACCCGGTGTAACCTTCCCAGTTGTCCTCAGGCTGAGGATCAGACAGAGCCACGTGCCACTCGAAGTTCTCATTCTCCGCCGCCAGGCCGTCAAAGTCCTCTACATAGAACATCTCTCGCTTGGAGCGGGCACCGTACCAGAAGCTGATCTTACGATCGGAACCCAGACGCTTCAACTGATCAAAGATGTGAGAACGCATGGGGGCCATACCTGCACCACCACCGATAAACACCATCTCGTTCTTGGTTTCTTTGGCAAAGAACTCACCGAACGGACCGGAGATGGTCACCTTGTCACCGGGCTTGAGGCTCCAGATGTAGGAGGACATCTTGCCTGGGGGCAGAGTCAGGTTGTTTGGCGGAGGCGTGGCGATACGCACGTTCAGCATGATGATGCCCTCCTCCTCCGGATAGTTGGCCATGGAGTAGGCACGGATGGTCTCTTCATCCACCTTGGACTCCAGCTTGAAGAAGCCGAAGCGCTCCCAGTCGCTACGGTACTCGTCCGGAATATCGAAGTCCGCGTACTTCACATGGTGGGCAGGGGCTTCAATCTGGATGTAACCACCGGCACGGAAAGGCACAACCTCACCGGCGGGGATCTTCAGTTTAAGTTCCTTAATGAAAGTGGCCTGGTTATCGTTGGAGATAACCTCACACTCCCACTTCTTGATGCCGAACACCTCTTCGGGGAGTTCGATGTCCATGTCGCTCTTTACCGCCACCTGGCAGGCAAGACGACAACCCTCTTTGGCTTCGCGCTTGGAGATGTGGTCCAACTCAGTAGGCAGGATCTCACCGCCGCCCTCATGCACCTTCACCCGGCACTGACCGCAGGAACCACCGCCACCGCAGGCGGAGGAGATAAAGATGCCGTTACCGGCCAGGGCGCCCAGCAGCTTGTCGCCGGCACCGGTGGAGATGCTCTTGTCGGCATCATCATTAATTTTAATCATCACGTCACCGCTGGAGACCAGCTTGGATTTGGCGAACAGAATCACCAGCACCAACACCAGTACAATCGCGGTAAACATGGTTACGCCGAGTACAATTTCCATCGACACGTCCTTTTACTTCAACTCTCGGCGCCGCTTACAGCGACACTCCGGAAAATGACATAAAGCCCAGGGCCATCAGGCCAGCGGTCACAAAGGTGATACCCAGACCACGCAATCCATCGGGCACGTCGGAGTACTTCATCTTCTCGCGGATACCCGCCAGCAGCACCAGGGCCATGGCCCAGCCCACACCGGCACCCAGGCCGAAGACCACGGATTCGATGTGGCCATAGTCGCGGTTGGCCATGAAGGACACGGCACCGAAGATGGCACAGTTCACCGTAATCAGGGGCAGGAAGATCCCCAGGGCGTTGTAGAGAGGCGGGAAGAACTTATCCAGGATCATCTCCAGGATCTGAACCAGCGCCGCAATCACGCCAATAAAGGTGATGAAGTTCAGGAAGCTCAGGTCGGAGTCGGGCATGCCGACCCAGGAGAGCGCCCCCGGCTTAAGGACGAATTGAAAGATGAGTTGGTTAAGGGGCACTGCCAGAGTCAGTACCACGATAACGGCCACACCCAGACCCATTGCGGTCTTTACCTTCTTGGACACCGCCAGGAAGGTACACATCCCCAGGAAGAAGGAGAGCGCCATGTTTTCGATGAAGATAGCCCGCACCAGCAGGCTGATGTAATGTTCCATAACCCTTCCTTACTCCTTAGGTTCTACCTGCTCCGGACGAGCGGTCCGGATGCCCCAGATAATAAAGCCAATCAAGAAGAAGGCACTTGGGGGCAGCAGCAGCAGGCCGTTTGGAACGTACCAGCCACCGTCAGTCACCTTGGTCAGGATCTCCACACCGAACAGGGTGCCGGAGCCAAACAGTTCACGTACAAAGCCGATGGCCAGCAGCACGGCGGAGTAACCCAGGCCGTTGCCGATGCCGTCGAGGAAGCTCGGGACCGGTGGGCTCTTCATGGCGAAGGCTTCGGCGCGGCCCATGACGATGCAGTTGGTGATGATAAGACCAACGAATACCGTCAGCTGCTTGGCCACGTCATAGGCGTAGGCCTTGAGCACCTGATCCACCACAATCACCAGGGAGGCGATTACGGTCATCTGCACGATGATCCGCACGCTGTTGGGGATGTGGTTGCGCATCAGGGAGATGAACAGGTTGGAGAAGGCACACACCGTGGTCAGCGCGATGGACATCACCAGGGCGGTCTCCATCTTGGAGGTGATCGCCAGGGCCGAACAGATGCCCAGAACGTTCAGGGCAATGGGGTTATTGGCAATTACCGGACCGAGGACAATGTCCTTCATGGTTTTCTCAGCCATTACAGGATTCCTCCTTTACGGGCGTTGGCGATAAAGGGACCGAAGCCCTCTTCACCCAGCCAGAAGTCCAGGGTGTATTGAACACCGTTGGCGGTCAGGGTCGCACCGGAGAGTGCGTCCACATCATGTTGCTTGTCAGTAGGCATCTTGGTGACGCGGATCTTTTGATTACCCTGGTCATCAAACAGCTTCTTGCCTACCCACAGTGCCTTCCACTTGGGGTTTTGAACCTCACCACCCAGTCCGGGGGTTTCACCGCTGTCGGAGAAGTCGTAGTAGACCATCGCCTTAACGGTGTTCATGTCCGGCTCCAGGGCCAGGAAGGCGTACATGGTGGACCACAGGCCGTAACCGTGTACCGGCAGGATCACGCTGTCCAGCTCGCCATTGTCGTTCTTCACCAGATACACCAGCGCCTGGTTGGCACGGCGTTTGATTGAGGCCACATCGTTCTTGGGCACCACGGAGGAGGCGGTGTCTCGGGCCGCCTTACGCTGGTCATAGGAGGCCGCGTCGATGCTGTCGTCAAACTGGCCGGAGGCCAGATCCACGACCTTGGCTTCGATGTACTGGTTGTACACGGAGGCCACATCGCCATTGACCTTGTCTGCCAGGCTGGCGGCTTCCAGGATGTACTTCTGAGTATCCTGGGCCTTGTTTTTCTCCTGAAGGGGCTTTAACGCCACCGCAGCGGTAGAAACCACCAGGGAACAGACCAGACACAGGCCGATGACGACGCCCAGAGTCTTGCCAAAACTGTCGTTGCTCTTAGCCATTACGTGCCAGCCTCCGCTTGATGTTGGATTGAACCACAAAGTGGTCGAACAGAGGTGCCCACAGGTTGGCAAACAAAATTGCCAGCATCATCCCTTCGGGGAAGGCGGGGTTCACCACGCGGATCAGCACCACCATCACACCGATGAGGATGCCGTAGGCCCACTTGCCACGCTCGGTAAAGGAGGCGGAAACCGGGTCGGTAGCCATAAAGAACATGCCGAAGGCGAAACCACCCAGTACCAGATGCCAGGTCCAGGGCATATTCATGATGGGGTTGGTGTCGCTGCCCACCATGTTCAGCAGAGACGTCATGGCGATCATGCCCACCATGGTGCCGGCGACGATGCGCCAGGAGGCGATGCGGGCATAGATGATGATCAGGCCGCCGATGGCCAGGGCCAGGGTGGAGGTTTCACCCATGGAGCCACCGATAAAGCCGTAGAAGGAGTCCCACCAGGCCTGGTCGCTGAAGGCATCGAACCAGCCGTAATCGGCAAAGCTCTTGGCTCCGGAGGCCGCCTGGCTCAGGTAGGTGGCGCCGGTGTAGCCGTCAACCGCACGCCAGATGGAGTCACCGGACATGTTCAGCGGATAGGCGAAGAACAGGAAGGCACGACCCGCCAGGGCAGGGTTGATGAAGTTTCGACCGGTGCCGCCAAACAGCTCCTTGGCCACAACCACACCAAAGGTGATACCCAGGGCCACCTGCCACAGCGGAATGGTCGCAGGCAGGGTCAGGGCGAACAGCACCGAGGTGACGAAGAAGCCTTCGTTGATCTCATGCTTACGCACGCTGGCAAACACCACTTCCCAGAACCCCCCGACGGCGAAGGTCACGCCGTAGACAGGCAGGAAGAAGCAGGCACCGTAGAGCATCAGGCCACCAATGCCGGTGGACGAGGTCAGCTCACCACCCAACAGTTGGAACAGGCCCACCTGCCACATGTCGGGCAGGGCAAAGCCTTCGGCCATGGCCAACTGAGCCTGCAGGCCCACGTTGTACATGCCAAAGAACATGGCTGGGAAGGTACATATCCATACGGTGATCATGATCCGCTTCAGATCGATGTTGTCGCGAACATGGGTGGCACCCTTGGTGGTTTTACCCGGGGTGTAGAGAATGGTGGCGGCCGCTTCATACAGAGCGTACCACTTCTCATACTTGCCGCCCTTTTCAAAATGCGGCTCGATTTGTTCAATAAAGTTCTTCAGACCCATCAGCCTTCCCTCTCGATGATCTCAAGACAACGACGCAGCTCTACTCCGTAGTCGTACTTGCCGGGGCACACGAAGGTGCACAACGCCAGATCCTCTTCATCCAGTTCCAGCACACCCAGTTGCTGGGCGTTATCGGTGTCATTGGAGATCAGGTCGCGCAGCAGGATGGTAGGCAGAATATCCAGGGGCATCACCCGCTCATAGTTGCCCAGAGGCACCATGGCACGGTCGGAACCGCCGGTGGAGGTGGTCATGTTAAACAGCTTGCCCGGACTCAGGTGAGCCAGGAAAGCTCGGGTGAGGGAGAACTGGTTGGCACCAGGCTTGAGCCAGCCAAACAGCTCCTTGTTGTCACCCTCTTCCAGCACGCTGACCTGGTTATGGAAACGACCCAGGAAGCCGTGGGCGCCAGCGGCGGTGTGACCGCTGAGCACTGAGCCAGAGATGATGCGGTTGTGCTGCTCGGTCAGTTCACCATCGGTAAGCTGGGTCAGACTGGCACCCAGGGTGGTGCGAATCAGTCGTGGCTTGGCCACTCGAGGACCGGCCAGGGCGATCACCCGGCTGCTGTCCAGTTCACCTGTGGTGAACAGCTTGCCGATGGCAATGATGTCCTGGTAGCCGATATGCCAAACGGTGCGTGACATGCTCGCAGGCAGAAGGTGATGAATGTGGGTACCCGCCAGACCTGCTGGGTGAGGGCCCTTGAACCGGCTCACCTGCAGGTGATCGGACTCAGGCACTTCCAGTCGGGCTTCGCCGGTATTCAGGTACACCCTGCCGTCGGTCAGTTTGGCAACCACGGCCAGGCCGTGACAGAACGCCTCATAGGCCTGCTCAATCACCACCATGGGATCGGCCGCCAGAGGGTTGGTGTCGATGGCGGTCACGAAGATGCCGGCGGGCTGGCTGTTCAGCTCAGGCGCCTTGCTGAAGGGGCGTGTGCGGAAGGCGGTCCACAGGCCGCTGCTCACCAGATTATCCTGAACCCGGTCGCGGCTGATGTTGGCCAGTTCGTCGGTGGAGTAGGAGGCGAAGCGAACGCTGTCATCGCCCTCAATGTCGATCACCACGGATTGCAGTACCCGTTTGGCACCACGATGGATGGCGCTGACGGTACCGCTGGCAGGCGCGGTGTACTTTACGCCGGGGTTTTTCTTGTCCTCGAACAGTACCTGGCCTCGCTTGACGCGTTCCCCCTCCTTGATCTGCATGGTGGGGCGCATACCGTGGTACTCTTCACCCAGGAGCGCAACCTGAGAGACCTTGGGGCCTTCACCGATTGTCTGCTCCGGTCTCCCTTCGATAGGAAGATCCAATCCTTTCTTTATTGTAATCATACTCATTTGCACTGCTGTCTGGGACTTCGCCCTCAAACTCCGATTTCCGGGGCCTGAGAGACCATTCATGTTGACGTCGATAGCAATTCACCAGCCAGACATGAACCGCCGCATAAAAATGACTATTAGTGAGATCCATGTCACGCTGTCTCGGGGCGAATCATACCCCAAACACATCGTTACTGCTACGAAAATAACCATAGAATGGATCGATTGCTGCAATTAATGGCTTTCTATTAACAAAAATTGCTTAAACAGGCGGAAAACAGGTGAAATCCCTTACTAACCATGTTCACCTCTCACATATTCCTCATGATTTCCAGTCCCCTTATTCCAAAATCAGCAGTGATATCTCTGGCGGTTATTTGTACGACAAAGTGCCCCACTTGAGTTGACGCCCCGGAATCCTGTAGAGTCGGGCCACCTTCCTTACATCCATCACACAGGGATAACAGGTGCAACAGCTGGACAAATATAAAGAGAACGACCTGAGAGAGGTCAAACAACTAGGGCTGTGGGCTTCCATCGCCGGGCTGGGATACATTTTCTGGCTGGTGGGCGGAATGGAGATCATCGAGCGTCTGGCCTATTACGGGGTAAAGGCCACCGCAGGCATCTATGCCAGCGATCCCGCATCCAAAGGCGGTCTGGGGATCACCATGACCGACTACGGCATCATCATGTTCGTCTTCGCCCTGACCCAGACCACGGTGCCCATCGTCACCGGTGGCCTGTCTGATCGTCTGGGTTATAAGGAGACCATCGCCCTCTCCACGGTCATTAAGATTGTCGCCTACCTGATCATGGCGTTCTTCCCCAGTTTCCTGGGCTTTACCCTGGGCGCCATGACCCTGGCCTTCGGCACCGGCATCTTCAAGCCGGGCATTCAGGGCACCATGGTGAAGGCGGTACCCCGTGAATCCACCACCATGGCCTGGGGCATCTTCTATCAGCTGGTGAACATTGGCGGTTTCCTCGGCCCCCTGGTGGCCGTACAGCTGCGTCAGCTCTCCTGGGACCACCTGTTTTTCGCCTGTGCCGCCATCATCTCGCTGAACTTCCTGTTTTTGCTTATGTACACCGAGCCGGACAAGCAGGAACGTCTTGAGCGCAAGGCGGCGGTGAAGGCGGGTCAGATCAAACAGCAGGCGCTGTGGAAAGACTCCCTCAACGAAATTCGCAAGCCCCTGGTGTTTGGCTACATGTTTGCCTTCTCTGGCTTCTGGTTCATGTTTAACGCCATGTTCGACGTGCTGCCGGTACACATCAAAGAGTGGGTGGACACCTCCACCATCGTCACCGACATCTTTGGTGCCGGCGGTACCCAGAACCCCTTCCTGATCGGTCTGATGGGGCTGAACCACGAAGGCACCAAGGTGATGCCCGACTTCATGATGAGCATCAACTCCATCATGATCGCCACCTGCTGCTTCCTGGTGGCCGCAGGCACCGCCCGCTTCCGCATCATGAGTTCCATGCTGGCCGGAGCCCTGTTCTGCACCGGTGCCATGCTGCTGGTGGGCTTTACCCCAGGCGCCTGGTTTATGATTGTCTCCATCGTGGTGTTCAGCCTGGGTGAGATGCTGCTCAGCCCCAAGAAGGGCGAGTTTATGGGCAACATTGCGCCCGCAGACAAGAAGGCGATGTACCTGGGCTTCGTCATGCTGCCTCAGGGGATCGGCTGGACTCTGGAGGGCTTCATCGCCCCCTGGCTGTATGACATCTTCGCCTCCAAGGAGCGCATCTCCCGGGACTACCTGGCGGAACTGGGCATGGCCAAAGACACCATTGCCGGGATTCCCCAGGGCGAGGCCTTCGACCGTCTGGTGGCCTTTGCCAACAGTACTCCGGAGCTGATGACCCAGACCCTGTATCAGGCCAACAACATCGGCCTTGCCTGGTACATCATCGCCACCGTAGGCGCCATCTCCGCCGTCGGCATCTACATCTACGCCAAGATGGTGTTCCGCATTCAGAAGGCGGCTACGGCCTAAGGTTTACGCCAAACACGTAAAAAAGGGGAGCCATTCGGCTCCCCTTTTGTTGTTCTGCAGCGCCCTACAGCTTGGCCAGTTGCTCGTCGCTCAGGGTCAGGGCCTCATTCTTATTGACGCCGATCCCCCGCTTGAGGATGTCCTCGGCGATGGCCTTGGCCTGGTCCAGGGAGTGCATCTCATAGGTGCCACACTGGTACTCATTCAGCTCCGGGATCTGCTCCTGGTTCTCTACCGCCAGCACATCCTTCATGCTCGCTTCCCAGGCCTCACCCACCTGCTGCTCGGTTGGGGTGCCAATCAGGCTCATGTAGAAACCGGTACGACAGCCCATGGGCGAGATGTCGATGATCTCCTGCTCGCCCTGGTTGAGGTGATCCCGCATAAAGCCGGCAAACAGGTGCTCCAGGGTGTGGATGCCCCGCTCGGAGAGAATCTCCACATTGGGCACACAGAACCTCAGATCGAACACCGTGATGGTGTCTCCTTTTGGGGTGACCATGGTTTTGGCCACCCGAACCGCTGGCGCCTCCATTCGGGTATGATCAACGGTAAAGCTATCGAGCAGTGGCATGGGCAAGCTTCCTTCTATACGTCTATACGTCTATACGGCTAAACCATACTCCCAGATTCTGCCGAGATCAATCCCGATGCAGGGAGCCCCTGGAGTTATCGTAGGCCTCTTCACTGACTTGGTGATAACGGCGCACCCCTTTGTAGAACTCCAAATAGCTGTCATACACCCGCTTCATCTGAGGATCGGTGGCCGCCTGCTCCGCGATCACCTCCTGGGTGGTGGATCGCAACGCCTCCAGCACTTCATCGGGAAACGCCCGAAGCTCGATGTTGTGGTCCAGCACCAAGGCATCCAGGGCTTCGATATTGCGCATGGTGTACTCGTCGAGCATATCCTGATTGACCCCTTCGGCGGCATTAATCACAATCGCCTGCAGGTCCGACGGCAGGGCGTCAAACGCCTTCTGGTTGATCAGAAACTCGAGGATGGTCCCCGGCTCCTGCCAGCCCGGATAGTAGTAATAGGATGCGGCCTTATGCAGCCCCACCGCCAGATCGTTATAGGGGCCAATCCATTCGGTGGCATCGATGGCGCCGGTCTGCAGGGCAGTAAACAGTTCACGTCCCGGCAGGGTCACAGGCACCCCACCCAGTCGCGAGAGCACTTCACCACCCAGTCCAGGCAGACGCATCTTGAGCCCTTTCAGGTCCTCCAGTGAGTTGATCTCCTTATTAAACCACCCGCCCATCTGCACGCCGGTGTTGCCGCCGCGCAGGGGTTTGATCCCGAAAGGAGCGTAGAGCTCGGTCCACAGGGTCATGCCCCCGCCATACTGCAGCCAGCTGTTGACCTCCTGGGCGTTCATGCCAAAGGGAATCGAAGTGAAAAACTGCGCCGCGGGTATCTTGCCCTTCCAGTAGTAGGAAGCACTGTGACCCATCTCGGCATTGCCCTGAGAGACCGCGTCGAACACCTCGAAGGCGGGCACCAGATCGCCGGCCCCGTAGACAATGATGGTCAGCCGTCCTCCGGACATCTGGTTGACCCGCTCGGCGAAGCGCTCCGGAGCCATGCCAAGACCGGGAAAGTTCTTGGGCCAGGAGGTCACCAATTTCCACTGGTAGAGTTGTTGCGGGGGCTGAGCCTGTACCTGCTCAGCCTGTCTCTGATAGCAGCCAGCCAAAATCAGGAGCGCGGCAGCAAGAGCAATAAAACGCATAGTTTTCCTCCCTCATAACGGCGGTAATTACCGTTAACACAGGTGTTTATATTAATTATTAACCATTTATGCGAGACGGCAACTCGTTGGCTGTGCGCAATCACTGCTAGGGGGCAAGCTGTTCAAGGCCGATGGCAACGCTTCCATTCAGGGTCCGGAAGGCATTATGGGCTCCTCCCGAGCCAAGCTGAGCGGTTTCGTTGCCAGCACTACTAAGGGTAAACCACGGAGTCCAACCCCACAGTCCGTTACATCTATCTGGGGGGCAACCACCCAGTCGGCGCTCCGCTCGCCAGGGTCTGAGGTTTATGAATAAATTTGATAGCAGATTCAAGTACAAAAAGCGAACATCTGTGGGGGAAAGGCCGGGGTCACACTGGAAAGAAAAACGTCGCCTGATGGCGACGTCTACGTTATCCGTTCAGTGAACCTGTGCACCCCGGTGTCTTCGGCGCCTGAGCGCGCTCCTGCCACTCCTGGGGGGTATAGGTATGCAGGGCCAGGGCATGGAGGCCGGCCTCAAACTCCGCCTGCAGCAGATCATTGATGCTGCGGTGGCGGGCCAACAGCCGTTTCCCCTGAAACTCTTCACTGACCACCACCACTTTGAAGTGGGTTTCGGCATCCTTGGGGGTACGGTGCATGTGGCTCTCGTTGATCACCTCCAGGTGGGTGGGTGCCAGAGCCTGGCTCACCTTGGCTTCAATGGCCTGATGAATCGACATCGCTGAACTCCTTGCTGTGTTGAGGCTCCCTTATACCCCCGGGACAGGGCGAACTCAAGCCCTGGACCAGTAGCCGGGGGTAATGCGGCGGAAAGTCAGGCTGATGCGCTCGGCCTCAATGCCGGCGCGAGGGGGCAACTGATGTTTGCAGCGGCGCTGTGCCTCAGGCAGCAGTTGCAGCAGGCTGCCATGGGGCATCACAAACTCCTGGGTCTGGCCTTCACCGCAGCGCAGTTGCAAGGGACGGGCCTGACCCAGGGAAAGGATGGCCACCTGGGGCTCTGAGCCCATCTCTGGCTCATTATCGCTGTGCCAGCCCATCTTGTCCTGGCCACTGCGATAACGGTTGGCCAGTACGGTGTTATAGCGAATGCCGCAGTGCTGGGACACCGACAGCATCAGTGCATCCAGCCAGGGGGGAAGGGGTTCGGGGTCCAGCAGGGTGCCGGAATAGCGGTACTGGCAGTCCGGCTCCCCCAGCCAGCACTGCTGTCTGGGAATCAGGTGCTCTTTACCGAACACCCGCACCTTGGGCTGCTGCCAGTTCAGTGTCAGACAACGTTCCAACAGTTGATCCGAGCGTTCAACGGAGAGAAACCGGCTCCAGTAGCGGGCCAACTCTTCCTCCCCTTTGTGCAGCCTTTGGGGAATCAGGCACTCATCCAGAGTCATCATCAGTGAGCCAGGGCGACTCGGTCCGCCCCCCGGTTGCAACCGCAGGCCCGGGCACGCTGCAACTCAGACTCTATCACCTGGCTCAAGGCACGCAGTGGCGCTTTCAGCAGGCCTCGCAATGCCGCGCCCTGACCGCCTCCGGCTCCGGTACCCGGCAGCTCCTTGACCTCAACCCCCAACTGATGATGCATCAGATCGGCGAAGTGAGACAGGTTGGCGTCCAGCTGCAACATGGTGGCTTCACAGGCGCCGCGCTGGAACCCATACAGCCGGGACGCCCCGCGTGGGCCACACAAGGGATTATGGTTGAGACAGGCTACCTCGACGGAGACCTGGGCAAGCCTGGGGTCCAGGGCAGAGGTATCAATGCTGGCCAGTCCGGCCAGACCGGCGCCACCACGATCCGCCTCTTCACCGAAGATGTTGCCCATCCGGGCACCGAGCGCCTGAGCCAGGCCCAGGCCGCCGTCATTGGCTGCACTGGCCCCCAGGCCGACGATGATTCGGGAAGCGCCGGCATCCAGGGCAGCAAGAATCAGCTCTCCGGTGCCGTAGCTGGTGGTGTCCATGGGGTGGCGTTGCTCACTGCCCAGCAGCTTAAGACCATTGGCCTGATCGCTGTCGATGACCGCAGTAATGCCGTCACCCAAGAGGCCGAATTGAGCCTGGCGTGAGCGGCCTAGGGGATCGGTTACCGTGCAGGCTTCGAAGCGGCCGCCAGTAGCATCCACAAGGGCAAGGAGCCGACCTTCTGCGGTTTCGGCCAGGGACGTGTGGCTCTGCTCGACGCACAGCGACAGGGTGGGACGTCGTTTCTCGATGGCATCCTTTACCTCCTCAGTGGGGTTCACCGTTCGGTGTGAGTCTTGGGCAGTGACAACTTTCATCGATTCGGTCCTCTTCACCAGGCTGTCGAAGATCACAGAGAGAGACAACCTCGGTTACACCTGGATCACAGTCGTTCAACAAACACACTATGACATAGGGGCGGCGCTGCTTCTTTGGACGATTGACCGAATCTGAAACGAAAAACTCTCGCCATCTTTGTGCGCCTGCACAAAAACAACGAGAGTTTGGGAGGAAAAAGGCCGGTACTGCGGGGCTAGCGACTCAACAGGGCCAGATAGAGCCGAGTGCGATCCGGTAGACGATTTAGATCTAAACCTGTCAGGCTGCTGATCTTATCCAGCCTGTATCTCAAGGTATTACGGTGGATGTGCAACGCACTGCAGGTACGGCTGAGATCGCAGTCCAGCTCAAAGTAGCTGGTCAGGGTCCGACGAAGTACACCGTTGCCGTCCTTGGCGATCAGCTGGTCCAGGGGATCAAGCAACTGCTTGCGTCGCCAGGAATCCTCCTGCAAACCGCTCACCAGCACAGGCAAAACATTATCCTGATAAAACAGAACATCCCCCAGGCTGCCGGGCGCATCCAGGGTGGCCTTGGCGGTGTCGTAGGAGTGAGCCAACCCCCGCAGTCCCGGAAAATACTCTCCCAGGGCAATGCGAATATCGAAGGCGGCCTCGCCCCGGATGCGGTTAAGCAGCTTATCCACCCGGCGCCGTTCCCGTTCCACCGACCAGCCCTCGTCAGTGAGCTGCACCGGTTTAAGCACCACCACCTCGTTGTCGGTCACCGAGGAGATGGCCACCAGGTTGTTGCGCTCAGGGTACTCCAGCAACTGAACCAGACGCTTCAGGTGCTGGTGATCCGGCGTATGTTGATCTTTGGAAAACACCTTGATGATGGCGGCAATCCTGGGCTGAGTGAGATCCAGCTCCAGCCTGTGGGCCAGTGACAACAGCTGGGATTCGTTGAGATCGCCACCGTGGATCAGGCTGAGCACCAGTTCATCCCGGTGACGCTTGCTCCACTGGATCTGATCCATCAACGCCGCCTGCTCAACCACCATCTCGGCGGTCATCTTCACCAGTTCACCGTAGTTACGAACCTGTTCAGGTTTACCGGAGATCCCCACCACACCTATGGGTTTGCCCTGAAACAAAATGGGCAGGTTGATCCCGGGCAACACCCCTTTCAGGCTGGCCGCCATGGCATCGTCAATCTCCAGCACCCGGTTGTCACCCATGGCGATGATCGACCCTTCATGCTTTTGGTTCAGGCGTTTGGGATCTCCGGAGCCAATGATCCAGCCATGCTCATCCATCACCACAACGGAGAACTGGATAATCTTCATGGAGCGCTCCACGATCTGGCGCGCGATGGATTCGGTAAGTCTCATGATTTGGCCAAGTGCATAATTCCTCGCAGCAGTGTGCCACGAGGCCCCTATGGCGGCAATGCGCCTGACCAGGATTCGAGGCATCGCCTAGCGAAAAACCAGAGAGTCCAGCACCCCCATACCGGAATGTACGCCCCCCTCTGCAACCTCGGCGGGCTTGCTTCTCACCAGGTAACCGGCATAGCCACTGTCCCCATAGGCTTGCTGGCCATCGATGTGTACCGAAAACAGCCCGATTTCGCTCACCAGCTCAGGGACCACCAGCGCCTGGCCGTTTCGGACCAGCAGAGCGGCCTGTCCCCGGGCGGCCGGCCTCAGCCGCCTCATCAACAACCAGGCGGGGTACTCCGGCGGCTTCATGATCGCCAGAGGCGCAGCCATCTCTTCACCGAAGAGGCAGTGTCCACCGCCCTCCCCCTGATTCTTCAGCACCCAGTTGTCCAGCGGTTGCTGGTCCAGCCAGGCCAGGGTCTGAGCGGATACAGGAAAGCTGGCCTTCAGCAACGGCAGGATAAGGCGAGCCTGCTCCTGAGTAAGGCCAAAGCGTGACAACTGCTGGGGCGACATCTGCCCCAGTAACAGCTGAACCCGTTTGCTGGTGGCCAACTGCTGAGCCACCGTGGCATTGATGGCCACCCGGTGCCGCTCCATAAAGATTCGCGTCTTGGCGAGGGCCTCACTGCAGGGCTCATGGCGGATATCGTTGGCCACATAATCGCGATAATGGTAACCGGCCCTCAGGTAGACAAAGTCGATGCCGCCAACGCCGCGCAGCAGCAGTCGTCGATTCGCTCCGGTGGATAGGGCACCATAGAGTTCGCGAAAGGTGCGCCGCACCGTAGTAACGCCCTGGCAAAGCAGCTCGGTTTCCAGCAGCCTCTGGTCGTAAATGTTGTCTTCCCCCTCCTGCACCACCATCAGCATCACTGGCTTGCCCGGTTGGCCGGACTCCTCGCGAACCTGCTGGGCCGCCGAGGCGATTCCCTGCCCCAGGCGTGTCAATGCCGGATTCGCTACCAACTCACCGGAGTGTGGCGGGGACCAGCGCATGAAATGACTCGGATTGCGTTGCTGCAGAAAACTGTGCAGTTCATGGATTCGCTGGCCAAAGGGGCCCATTCCCGCCGCGATGCCATTGAACTCCACCAGTTGGTAGCCCAGCTCACTGTCCTCTAAGAAGTCGCTGCGCATGATCAGCACCGGCAAGGGACGATAGGGTGTCGCGCCCGCGTGAATCCGCCGATGCATCCGCAGCAACCCGCTGAAGAAGGGGTCCCCCTTGGCCACTGGCGCAATGGCTTGCTCAAGAAAATCACTGTCCTGAGCCACCCCGTGGATCAGCCGCCCAAGCAGACTGGCTGCACGGGCGAGCCTGGCGTAATCGTCGCGATCTATGACCGAAGGTGAGAGGCTGAAGGGGACCTGTCGCATCAGGTGCGCCTCCACCTTGAAACCGACCCCGTGAGAGAGGCTCCAGTTCACCGCCGCCATAACCTCATCACGGGTCTCCCCATGTTGTACCGCTGGCTCCTGCGGGGATCGCCGAGTCAGAGTGTGTACCATTCGCTTAGACCTACAGTTCCACAATAATAGAAATATAGGCAACTCTGACTCAGGGCTCAACAGATATTTCGACAAAAGCAGAATTGTCGAGATCTTACGGGTCACTGACCCCGGTGCGTTTGGCCGTCGCAGCATCTTCTGCCACAATAGCGCCACCATAATTTCAGCCTCTATACCATGTCCGATACCCTGAACCTGGAAACCCTCACCCTGAGACTCCGCCGCTTTCCTGAGACCCAGCAAAGCGATCTCATTGCCTGGGACGCCGCCGATGAACTGTTGATGCTCAAAGCCCTGCCCGAAGTGAAGGGACAGCTGCTGATCATCAATGATCACTTCGGTGCCCTGGGCTGCGCCGCAGCCAGGCTGAACCCCATCTGGGTCAATGACTCCTATGTCGCTCATCAGGCCCTGAAGCAGAATCTGGACCTCAATGCCCTGTCCCAGCCAAGCCGCTGCCTGGCGGACCTGCAGCCGATCGATGAGTCGGTGGATCAGGTGTGGATCAAGCTGCCACGCAACCTGAGGTATCTGGAGTATCTGCTGGACTGGTTGAATGCCAACCTCGCCGAAGGCACCACTGTGGTGATCGCCGCGCGCCTCAAAGAGATGCCCACCACCCTCAAAGGGGTAACCGAGAACTACCTGGACGACATCCAGCCCTCGCGCATTCGCAAGAAAGCCAGGCTGCTCAGCGGCAAGACCTGCGGTCGCCGCGCCCGCACTCCTCTGGTGCTCGACTGGCAGGCACAGGGCACCGATTTCCGACTGGAGAACCACCCGAATACCTTTGGCGGACAGAAGCTGGATGTGGCCGCTCACCTGATGCTGCAACACATCCCCACAGGCCATCAGCGCATCATCGACCTGGGCTGTGGGAATGGCATCCTGTCGCTGGCCGCCGCCAGGGCCAATCCGGATGCCCACATTCTGGCGGTGGATGAGTCCTGGCATGGCGTGACCAGCTGCCGGGCCAACTTGGCAAAAGTGCTGCCAGAGGCGCAGTTCCAGGTTCTCTGGAACGACTGCCTCACCGATCAGGAACCGGAGAGCGCCGATCTGGTGCTGTGCAACCCTCCTTTCCACCAACAACAAGCGATCACCGACCACATCGCCTGGCAGATGTTCAGGGACGCCAAACGCACCCTGGCCTCCGGCGGACGACTGCGAGTGATTGGCAACCGCCATCTGGGCTATCACATCAAGCTCAAGCGCCTGTTTGGCAAGGTGGAAACCGTGGCAGCCAATGCCAAATTTGTTATTCTCGATGCCATCAAATAGATTCCGGCCAAGGAGAAAGGAACCAATGAGATCTCTGCTGCCCCTGCTGGGTGCCCTGCTGCTGACAGGCTGTGCCTCCGCCCCTAACACCCTGATTTTGTCACCGGATGCCCCCATAGTGCAGCCGGGCAGCCAACAGGGCGCCCTGGCACTGACCAGCGTCGACCACCGACCCGAGCAGTTTCTGGTGGAGGTGCGCAAAGATGACGGCGCCGCCGAACTGCTCAGCCCCGCCGAGCCCCCGCGGCAGCTACTGGAACAGGGGGTGCGTGATGGCCTGAGCAAACTGGGGTATCGCATCGACCCGGCAGCCAGCGTCACCATGAGCCTCTCCCTCAACAAGCTGGTGATGAAGATTGACCAGGGCACCTTCTCCCACGATGCCACCACCAATCTGGTGGCCACCGTGGAGGTCAACAACCTGGGCAGCACCCTGACCAAGGAGTACCGGGTACGCAGCAGCTTCTCCGGGCCCCTCAAGCCCGAAATGGCCCGCATCGAGCGGGAGATGAATGACCGCCTCAGCCAGCTGATGAGCGACATCGTCAACGACCCCGAACTGCACGAACACCTGAACTAGGAGCACGGATGCGCATTCTCACCGCACTGATCTTCTCTCTGCTGCTCTCCCCCGCCTGGGCGGACGAGATTCAGAGTGACAACCTCTTCCCCCAGGTGAAGATGGAAACCAGCCTGGGCACCATGATTGTCGAGCTGGACCGCACCCGGGCACCGCTGACCGTGGACAACTTCCTGCGCTACGTAGTGAAAGGGGCCTACGACAACACCAGCTTCCATCGGGTGGTGGCGGAGTTTGTGGTCCAGGGCGGCGGCTACACCGCCGGCGGCGACCCCATTGACGAAGGTGACAAGCTGTTCAATGAGTCCGGCAATGGCCTGTCCAACGAGTACGGCACCATCGCCATGGCCAGGGAGAAGGAGCCCCATACCGCCACCAACCAGTTCTTCTTCAACCTGGTGGACAACACCAGGCTGGATCCCTCCCGCCGCCGCTGGGGCTATGCCGTATTCGGCATGGTCACCGAAGGCCTCGAGGTACTCGATGCCATGGGCGAGGTGCCCGTGGAGTATGACCCGGACATGGGGGCACAGAGTAAGCCGGTGAAGCCACTGCTGCTGATCAAAGCCACCCTGATGCCGGAAAGCTAACTCTTGGTTGACCACCTGAAACAGCGATTCGGCGCATTCTCCGTCTATCTGCACCGCAGGGTGCTGCTGTTGCTGGCCCTGGGTTTCTCCTCGGGCCTGCCGCTGATGCTGGTGTTTGGCTCCCTCTCCTTCTGGCTGAGGGAAGCGGGCATCGACCGGACCACCATCGGCTTCCTCAGCTGGGTAGCCATGGCCTACAGCATCAAGTTTCTCTGGGCTCCGCTGGTGGATCGCATGCCGCTGCCGCTGCTGACCCGCGCCCTGGGACGACGACGGGGGTGGATGCTGCTGGCTCAGGTGGGACTGATCCTCGGCCTGGGGGGCATGGCCAGTTCGGATCCCACCACCAGCCTGACCGCCCTGGTGGGCTTCGCTCTGATGGTGGCCTTTTTCTCCGCCACTCAGGACATCGTGGTGGATGCCTTCCGCATCGAGACCGCCCCCGAGGAGATGCAGGGGGCCCTGGCCGCCGCCTACCAGACCGGCTACCGCCTGGGGATGATGCTGGCCACCGCCGGCGCCCTGGCCATTGCCGCCTGGGCCGGTGGTGACCAGGGTTACAATCCCATTGGCTGGCAAACCGCCTACCTGTGCATGGCCGCGGCCATGGGGGTTGGCATAGTCGCCACCCTAATGGCCAAGGAGCCACAGATCAACGGTGACAGGCTGGCTCTGGAGTCACTGCCAACCCTGGAGCGGCTACTGCATCTGCCCGCTCCCCTGCAGAAGCTGATGATGTGGGGCTACACCGCCGTGATCTGCCCCTTCCGCGACTTCTTTGACCGCTTTGGCAAGCAGGCCCTGCTGATTCTGCTGCTGATCGCCAGCTATCGCATCGCCGACGTGGTGATGGGCGTCATGGCCAATGTGTTTTACGTGGACATGGGGTTCAGCAAGGGAGAGATCGCCACCATCACCAAGGTGTACGGGGTGATCATGACCATGGTCGGCGCCGCCGCCGGTGGGGTGCTTATTGTCCGTTTCGGCACCATGAAAGTCCTGTTTGCCGGTGCCGCCTCCGTAGCCCTGACCAATCTGCTGTTTGCCCTTCAGGCCAGCGTAGGCCATGACACCACCCTGCTCACCCTGGTGATCGCCGCCGACAGCTTCAGCGCCGGTGTCGCCACCGCCGCCTTCATCACCTACCTGTCCAGCCTGACCAACGTGGCCTTCTCCGCCACCCAGTACGCCCTGATGTCCTCCATGATGCTGCTTCTGCCCAAGTTCCTTGCCGGATTCTCCGGCGCCCTGGTGGATGCGGTGGGCTATGAAACCTTCTTCTTCATCTGCTGCCTCTCCGGGCTGCCTGTGCTGCTGCTGATAGTGCTGGCCGGCCGTTGGGCCCCCGCCAAACCAGGCGAGGCCCGATGACCGCAGCCGCATCAGGTTACAAAGTGTCCTTTGCCAAAGCACTCAATCTAAAGGTAAATTGAGCTCATCTTACCCACCCCCTCCACACACATTGCTGGGGGTGGGGGACATTGCTTTTCGCAAAGGGAGTCTTAATGAATCTGCGATACCTGTGCCTGACCCTGATCACTTTGGTCCTCAGCGGCTGCTCGGTGATGGAGTACAACACCCGAGACAACACCGTTTCCAGCAGCCTGGTCTCCTACCTCTATCCCGACGAGGAGAGCCGCACCCAGCACACTCCCGAACTCCCGCTGATCACGCTGCCCGCCAAGGTCGGGCTGGCCTTTGTTCCCTCGGACAACTGGCGCACAGACGAGCTGAGTGAAGCAGAGCAGCTCTCCCTGCTGCGCAAGGTGAAACAGGCCTTCGGTCAGCATCAGTATGTGGATCGCATCGAGATCATCCCCAGCACCTACCTGAAGGGCGGCAAGGGGTTCACCACCCTGGAACAGGTCGCCCGACTCTATGATGTGGAGCTGATGGCCCTGGTCTCCTATGACCAGGTGGCCCATACCGAGGAGAATGCCGCCTCCCTGCTCTACTGGACCATAGTCGGCATGTACGTCATCAAGGGCAATGATCACCAGGTGCAGACCTTCGTGGATACCGCCGTATTCGACGTGAAAAGCCGTAAGATGCTGTTTCGGGCCCCCGGCCTGAGCAAGCTGGACAGCCGCACCACGGCCGTGGCCAAGGAGGGGGCACTGGCGGAGCAATCCATGGAAGGGTTCAACCTGGCGGTGACCGAAATGACCACCAACCTGGAGAACGAACTCAGCCGCTTCGAAACCCGGGTCAAAGAGGAGAAGATCGCCAGGATAGAGACCCGCCCAGGCTTCAGCAGTGGCTCAGTGAGTGGTCTGCCACTGTTGATTGGTGCCCTGCTGCTGGTGTGGCGACGGCGGCAGAGCGCCTAAGCTCATCGCCCCCATCCGGGACAACCAAAGGGGCCCGTCGGCTCATCCACAAAAGCCTGAGAGCCGGCCCCCTCGCCCCAGTTTCCGCTTCGACCCGCACCGAAGTGAACTATCACCCTAGCTGCTGGTGTGAACCAAGCCCCCTAAATGTCGGGTAAAGCACTAGACTCCACCCATACAGGCAGTAGACTCGTTTCCAAAGACGACATAAGGATAGGAACTCTCATGCGCATCAAGACACTCATCGCCACTCTGGCCCTGTGCCTGACCGCCACGGTGCAGGCCCACTCCTCTGGCCACGATGAATCCCTGGACTTCGGTACTCCGGTGGACGCCGGCAACATCACCAAGATCTCCACCCTGATGGCCAGCCCGGACAGCTACCTGGACAAACAGGTGACCATCGAGGGCACCATTGTCGCCGTGTGCGAAAAACGCGGCTGCTGGATGAAGGTCGCCTCGGACAAGCAATTCCAGAATCTGCGGGTCAAGGTGAAAGACGGTGAGATGGTCTTCCCTGTGAGCGCCAAGGGCAGCACCGCCATCGCCACCGGCAAGCTGCAGAAGCTGGAGTATGATCTGGAGCGGACCCGTAAGATGAAAGCCCACTGAGCCGAGGAGAAGGGGGAGAAGTTCGATCCCGCCAGCGTCACCGAGCCCATGACCATGTACCAACTGGTCCCGACCGGCGTGAGCATCCTGGAACAGTAAGATGGCAAACAGCTGATACTCACAGGGTGGCCCTCAGGGCCACCCTGCTGTTTTCGAGCCTCCCAATTCAGGGACAATCACCCAAAGACGTCTCGACTCCAAGGCCAGATCAGCCCTATATTCTTACCCATACTAAGAGCGGCAAAATCAGTAACGGAAACAAACTTCCATCGCCTTTACAATATATATCCAGAGATAACTTGCCCGCTTATAATTTCCACTCGAAGAAATGTATGTAAAGGTCAATATTCTTACCCTTTCTGTAAAAAGATGAAAATAAATTAAAGCAGTGCAAACCTGAATTCTGTTGCCAATTTGTTGTGCTAGCATCCAAGCTCTTATTCTTCATCCAGCTAGCCAAAAATGAATATAAATAAAACCTTGTTCCCCCTGGCCTTGATTCCACTTCTTGGATTGGGACTGGTCGGTTGTGACTCCGACGATTCAGACTCCAGTTCCAACAGCGGCCACATTCAGATCTACAATGGTTCAGCCAACGCCCCCAGCCTGACCCTTACTCTGACTCAGGGCGACGACGAGTACAGCCATACCGGCATTGCCTATCCTGAGTCTTCAGGCTACTTCAGCTATGACACCGGCAGTTATGACCTGGCCCTTTCCTGGGAAGACAGTGATGAAGAGACTGTCACCCTGTATGAGGAATCCATTAAGATCTCCAATGAGAAATGGGAGTTGCTCACCGTCTCCGGTGATATCACCCAAGGAGAAGTCAATCACTTCCAAATTACCGAAGTGGACCTGGACAGTGATGATGATCAGTTTGGTGTTCGCTTTATCAACCTGTCCGAGTCGGTGCCAGCCATGAATATTTACTGGGCCGAAGAGGACGAGGGATTTGACCAGGCTGAATTGCTGTTCCAGCTGGATGCCAATAATCAGTCTGAGGAGCTCTATTTCGACAGAGATGGCTATCAGATATTTGTCACCGCCTCAGACAGCGACGATCTTCTTTACCAATCTTCCACGGTTCAGTTCTACTCCACTACCCAGTACATCCTGATCTTAAGAGACGACGCCGGCAGCGCACCGCTGTCCATGGACAGAGTCTCCACCAGCACAGGGGCAGTGGAATACCCCGACAGCCAGACCAAGGCCCAGCTTTGGTTGTACAACGGCTTGAGGCAACACGAGCTGCTGCCCGAGTATACCGGCAGCATCGACGTGACCATCAACCAGCCTGAGCCGGTGGGCAACATCGGCGCCCTGACAGAAGGTCTGTTCAGCGAGGCTCAGATCCTGGAGCCCGGTGACTACACCCTGGATTTCTCTGACACCACCTCTGGCGAGCCGTTGGCAAGCAACCACCTGGTTTCTCTGACCGAAGATCAGGATCAGACCCTGTTTGTCTACCTGCAGGAGTATGACTATGACGAGGACGACGAACAGGAGGATGAGGTGAAACTGCACACCCTCAGCCTGGCCAACAGCCAGCGCAGCTCCATCTACGACCACCAGTTCAAAGTGGTCAACTTGGTGGACGACTATGGTGTGGTCACCTTCCACTTCCTGCTGCCTGGCGAAACCATTGCCGACGGCAGCTACTCGGTGACCGCCTCGTTCTCCGAATCCAGCAGCATCATCCTGCCCAATGACAGCTACCGAATTCAGGCCGTTACCGAGAGTTATGGCACTGACCTGCTGCTCTCGACCCTGGAGATGACTCTGGACGAACAGAGCAGTGAATATTTCCTGCTGCTGCAAGAGGATGCCCAGACCACTTCAGGTTTTAGCCTGACAGCGGCCCCGCAAGATCACCCCCAGTAGATCGACTGAGGCGGGCGGCCGATGGCCGCCCGCCTTACGCCCTCGCCCCCTCGCCCCGCATACCGTTAGTTCTCAAACTAAAGAGCACTGCACACTCAGCCCCGCGGTGAATCCTGGGAAACTGAATGGCCGCGCCCCAACAGGCAACACCAAGACAACCTTTTCTTGACAAGCCACATTTCGGTGCAGCCCTTGCAGGAAACGGAACACCTAGAACGCCATTGATGCACATAACTTACAGGTTTCATTGATGACGTTTCGCAGCCAAGCCGGAACGCAACACGCCAATAACAAAATTGAGTGCCCAACCTGGCCGCCACGCAAATCAGCACAACGCCGCAGTTCAAGTATTGAACAGCAAACAACATCCACCACCAGCTGGTAATTTGAACCCAAATGATTAGACCTGTAAGATCAATGGATCTCTCAAGGATGCAAAGGACGTTGTTCCCCTATGAAAAACGCCAAATCTCTGTCGGGGCTGCTGCTGTGCGCTTCGCTGTCTCACCCTGTCTTTGCCGCCGATGACTGTGGCCAAGTTTCCATCGCCGACATGAACTGGAGCTCTGCCTCCCTCATCGCCAACGTGGATCAGTTTATCCTGGAGCATGGCTACGGCTGCCGTGCCGAACTGGTGCCCGGGGATACCATGCCCACCAGCACATCGATGATCGAAAAGGGTGAGCCGGACGTGGCGCCGGAGATGTGGTTCAACGCGGTTCAAGCCCTGGTGGAGCGGGGCATGAGTGAAGGGCGTCTGGCCAAAGCGGGACACTCCCTGTCAGACGGTGGCGAAGAGGGCTTCTGGGTTCCCCAGTATATGGTGGACGAGGATCCCAGCCTAGCCACCATCTCCGGCGTGATCGCCAGCGCCAAACTCTTTGAGCACCCGGAAGACCCTGATCGCGCAGCCTTCTATGGCTGTCCCGCAGGCTGGGGGTGTCAGATCTCCTCGGAGAACCTGTTCCGAGCCCTGCAGCTGGAGAGCAAAGGGTTTGACCTGATTGATCCCGGCTCAGGGGCCGGTCTGGCCGGCGCCATTGCCCGGGCCTACGAACGGCAGAAGCCCTGGTTTGGTTACTACTGGGCCCCTACCGCGGTGCTGGGAAAGTACAAGATGGTCAAGGTCGATTTTGGTGCCAAGGCCGATGCTGACCATTTCCGTGAGTGCATCTCCAAGCCCGACTGTGAAGCCCCCAAGGTCTCCATGTATCCGGCTGCTGAGGTTGCGACCATCACCACCAGTGAGTTTGAGAAACGGGCACCGGAGGCGTTCAGCTACCTGAGCAAACGTGCCTTTACCAATCAGCAGATGAACAGTCTGCTCGCCTGGATGGAGGACAATCAGGCCGATGGCAGCATCGCTGCCGAGCACTTCCTTATCGAGTTCCCCACCATCTGGACCCAGTGGCTTCCCGCCGACATTGCCGCCAAAGTACAGTCTGCGGTGGATAGCCTCTGATCGCCTCTCCCCGGGGCCATGGTGCCCCGGGAACCCCAACTTCACCCACTATAGAATCAGAGGTAATAGACCTGATGGCTGATTTCTCCTGGCTCGGCTCATTTCCAAAGATGGACCGCTCGGACCTGCTGGAGATCCGCAAGTATCTCGACGGTGCTTACCGCGACTTCTCCCGCGAATACGGCGACTCCATCGAGGCCTTCTTCGATCCCCTGCTGGATTTTCTGATCTGGTTTGAAAAACTGCTGGTGCACTCGCCCTGGTGGGCGGTACTGATCGCCATCACCGGCCTGGTCTATCTGGCCAGCCGCTCCTGGAAGATGTCCCTGTCCGTGGTCGTCGCCTTTCTGCTGATCGGCTACCTGGGGATGTGGCAGGACACCATGCGCACCCTGAGCATCATCACCGTATGCACCCTGCTGGCCATCGTCCTCGGGGTGCCCATAGGAATCATGATGGCCCGCTCCAACCGGGCCCAGGCCGTTGTGACGCCGGTGCTGGACATCATGCAAACCATGCCAGCCTTCGTATACTTGATCCCAGTCGTCATGCTGTTGGGGATAGGTAAAATTCCCGGAGTCATTGCCGTGGTGATCTACGCCATTCCGCCGGTGATCAGACTGACTAACCTGGGCATTCGCCTGGTCGACAAAGAGGTACTGGAGGCGGCCACCGCCTACGGTGCCACCCCCATGCAGCGCCTTCTCGGCGTACAGTTGCCCCTGGCCGGACCGACCATCATGGCCGGCATCAACCAGACCATCATGATGGCCCTGGCCATGGTGGTGATCGCCTCGATGATCGGGGTCAAGGGGCTGGGGCAGCCAGTACTTAAATCCATTACAAACCAATACTTTACCTTGGGTCTGTTTAATGGCTTCGCCATTGTGGTCCTGGCGATCATCTTCGATCGGGTTTCCCAGGCTTACGCAAAACGCTCCCAGAGATTCATTCAGGGAGGTCACAATGACTGACACAAAACCCAGCACGCCCCTTATCGAGGTACGCGACCTTTACAAGGTGTTTGGGGAGTCCCCAGAGAAGGTGATGCCCAAGGTCAGAGAGGGCCTCTCCAAGGATGAGATCCTGGCCCAGACCAACCACACCGTCGGACTCAAGGCGATCAACCTGGCCATTCAGCCTGGGGAGATCTTCGTGATCATGGGGCTGTCCGGTTCCGGCAAGTCCACACTGATCCGCCACTTCAACCGGTTGATCGACCCGACAGAGGGGCAGATCCTGGTGGAAGGGGTGGATGTCATGCGGCTGTCCCAGAAGGAGCTGGAGCAGTTCCGCCGCCACAAGATGTCCATGGTGTTCCAACGCTTCGGACTGCTGCCCCACCGTACCGTGCTGGAGAACGTCAGCTATGGCCTGACCGTCCAGGGGGTGGATAAAGCCACCCGCAATCAGCGCGCCCGCCAATGGCTGGATACCGTGGACCTTACGGGCTACGAGGAGCAGTACCCCTCCCAGCTGTCCGGCGGACAGCAGCAGCGTGTCGGCCTGGCCAGGGCCCTGTGCACCAACGCCGAAATTCTGCTGATGGACGAAGCCTTCTCGGCGCTGGATCCCCTGATTCGCAGCGAGATGCAGGACCAGTTGATCGAGCTGCAACAGCAGTTGAACAAGACCATCATCTTCATCACCCACGATCTGGATGAAGCCCTGAGAATTGGCGACCGCATCGCCATCCTCAAAGACGGCAACCTGGTGCAGGTGGGGAAACCGGTGGACATCCTGCTCAATCCCGCCGACGACTACGTCGAGGCGTTCGTCAAGGACGTCAATCGTGCCCGGGCCCTGACGGTGGAAACCGTCATGAAACCCCCGGCCCACAGGTTGACGGCCACCACCATTGGTGGTGCCCTGAAGCAGATGAAGCGGATCCCTGCGGACTACGCCTACTACGTCAGTGACGAGGGGTATCAGGGGGTGGTCTGTCAGAAGGCCCTGGAGGAGGCTGCTAAGGAAGACCTGGGCATGCCCATGGAGGAGTTTGAGGTCACCGAACTGGACCCCATCTCTCCCGACGCTCCGCTGGAGAGCATCATTCCAGAGAGCATGGGCGCCGACTTCCCGCTGCCAGTGGTGGACGCCGAAGGCGACCTGGCGGGGGAGCTTTCCAGGGATCACCTGGCCGAGGTCTTGTCAGATCTTGCCGAGGAGGAGGCTCAGCCCGAAGCCGACGCCCCCACGGAGCAAGGTGGCGATGGCCCACAGGCCAAAAGCGCATAACCAAAGAAAGCAGGGGCCCAGGCCCCTGCTTTTTTAGTTCGCACGCCAGCTGCCGCTCTTAACCAAACAGCACGCTGTACATCACCCCGGCCCCGATGGCCATGGTCAGGATCACGGTGACAAAGGCGGCGATCATCTGGTTGCGGAAAATGGACTTCAGCAGAATCACTTCCGTCAGGCTGGCTCCGGCACTGCCGATGATCAGCGCCATCACCGAGCCCAGCGCCATCCCCTTGGCCACCAGGGCGGAACTCAGCGGAATCACCGCCTCGGCACGAATGTAAAGAGGAATGCCGATCACCGCCGCCACAGGTATGGCGTACCAGTTGCCCTCACCGGCGTACTGGGCAATCAGGTCCGTGGGGATGAAGCCATAGATGAAGGCCCCCAGGGAGATCCCCAGCATCAGGTAGGGGAACACCTGCTTGAAGTCCTTCCAGGTGGCCCGCCACAGACGCATCCAGCGATTCTCTTCAACCTGCTGAGCCGGCGCACAGGCGGTGGCGGTGCCACAACCGGAAGCGTCGACACTGACCTGGGGCTCGGCACTGGCGCAGCAACTGACCGCAGGCTCAGGTTTGGCGTTAGGCTGGCTGTCACAGCCACTGCTGGTGGCCGCCGGCTTGCTGTCACCACAGCAACTGCTGGTGGCACCGGCCACCTCATAGGCTTCGGGCTTGACGTAACGCTCGAAACCCAGCTTCTCCAGCAGGTAGCCTGCGCTCACCGACACCGCCATCGCCACCACGAAGTAGAAGGCCGCCACCTTGATGCCGAAGGTGATCACAAACAGACCGATGATCACCGGGTTCAGCAGAGGACTGGAGAACAGGAACACCATCATCGGGCCGAACCCTGCCCTGGCTCTGAGCAACCCCTTCAGGAAGGGGATGGTGGAGCAGGAGCAGAAGGGGGTAATCGCCCCTAAAAACGCCGCCACTATGTAGCCTTTACCCTTGCGGGAGCTGAGTATCGACTGGATCTTTTCCGGGGTCAGAAATTCCTGCAGCACTCCCACCAGGTAGCTGATCACCAGAAACAGGATGATCAGCTCGGTGGCGAGGAACAGGAACATGTCGGCCGCTTCGGCCAGTTTTGCGTAAAACTCGGGACTCATGGGAACACCTCATTTCGAACTTTGTCGAAATATTAGTTTCCACGCATATTGCCGTCAAGATTTATTTCTATTTTTTTCGAATTATTTCATTTGCCCTCGATCAACCTGGGCGAACCCAGTTCATTGCCAGGATGGTGTTCTTTGAACTGTCCGGCAGCATCCCCACTGAGAATTCAGTAGAGTGGACTTTCACCCAAGGGAGTCCTATGCGTCACTGGTTCCTCGCACTGCTGTTTCTCACCATCGCCTGGCCCTCTCTGGTCGGCCTGACTGATCTTGAGCAGGGGCTTGCCCTGTTCCTGATGGCCGTGGTGCTTTGGACCAGCCGTCTGCTGGGGGAGCTGCCGGGCATGGTGGTGATCCCTGTCCTGGCGCTGCTGCTGCAATTGATCTCCCCCAACGACCTGGCTCAGGTGTTGATGTCGCCGGTCCTGGCGATCTTCATCTTCGGCTTCAGCTTCGCCACCCTGAGCCGGGAGCAGAAGCTGGACAGACTGGCCCTGACCCTGCTCAGCAGGCTGTCCGGAGAGGATGAGCGACGCGCCTGCCGCCTGCTGTTCGCCATGACCGGCCTCATCTCCATGTGGACCAGCAATGTGGTCACCACTGCGCTGATGCTGCCTCTGGCCATGAGCATCGCCCTGACCGCCGGTGATCACCACAGGGTAGGTAAGATCCAGTTCCTTAGCATCGGCATCGCCTTCAGTGCCACCCTGGGAGGCATGGCCACACAGGTGGGCAGCTCCACCAGCCTGATCGCCAGCGAACTGGCCGGCGTCGACTTCATTGGCTGGCTGGTGACCGCCGCCCCCATCGCCCTGCTGCTGTGGCTGCTGATGGTGTGGATGCTGGAGCGCCACTTTGCCCCCAATTTCAATCAGCCCCTGACTCTGCCCCAGGCCCCCGCCATCACCCGGGCTCAGAAGGAGTCTCTGCTGATTGTGCTGCTCACCCTGATTGGCTGGGTCGGTGGCGCCCTGGCCCTGAGGGGGATGAGCAAGGCCTATGCCCTGGTGCCGCTGTTCTCCGTCGCCGTGCTGATGCTGAGGGGACTGATCACCCCGGTTGGGGTGATCAGATCGATGAAATGGCGGGTGATCACCATCTTTGTCTGCGCCATCACCCTGGGCAAGGTGTTGCACGACAGCGGCGGCGGTAACCAGTTGGTGGAGTGGCTGTCGCCCCTGCTGTTCGATCTGCCGCTGATGCTGCAGATTGGCGTATTCCTGCTGCTGATCTGCGTGTTTACCGAGTACATGAGCAACGTGGCCAGTGCCTCCCTGCTGGCGCCACTGATGCTGCTGTTACTGCAGCCCCAGGGGGCCAGCCTGACTCAGATCTCCGCCCTGGTGGGTATTGGCTGCTCCCTGGCCTTTGTCCTCCCCAGCGCCACCCCGGCCAACACCCTGGTGGTGGGCAGCGGCAACGTCACCCCACAAGGGCTGCGCGGATTTGGACTCAAATACAAGATCTCCGCCGCCCTGGTGCTGACCCTGGTAATCTGGGCCATGAGCTAAGCTAGAGAAATAACAATAATCTCTGCCAACCTGGCCACCAAAACGCTAAATACTCAGCCTCAACTCTGTCCCTTTATTTTTGCTCAGTCCGTCTCTTCAATTTAAGACGCCTCCCACTTTCTACCTTTTTCAAATTAAGTTGCACTTTTTCATAGTGAGCCCGCCCCTGGACACGCCGTACCATCTATTTCGCCAATGGATATCCGTTCGATGCATTACCCAAAACAATTTGCTTATTGCCATTAACTGCTTACTTGGCAAGGAGATACGATGAAACTAATACCCTCTGTCCTGATTTCGGCGATAGTGTCCTGCGCCCTTTGCGGCTGCAACGACGACCATCAGCCACAGGCTCCTGAAACCGAAAACCCGCCAACAGCATCGAAACCCGACTATCTGGATGTGCAGGTGACCCCGAACGCCATCAAGAATGGCACCATCAAACTGATGTTGGGTGAATATCAGGACGATATAAAAAACTGGTTATTGAGTGACGATGCCAAAGATCTGGATAATGATGGCAAAATTGGAATTATCGATGCCCACTTGGCGGGTATTCGCAACAAAGAAAAGCCCATCATCTCTATTTCACTCACTGAAATGAACAAGGTACTAACGACCAATCCCGATGGGCTGGGTGCTGGGACTGCACGACCTGATATCTTTCGTCCCGGCTACTATTCCGCCTTTGACCTGCTGAGATACTTGGCGGTGACCCGACAAGATCTTACTCTGACCAACATCGTTTCTCCTCAGGACTCCGGTTTGGGGAGCTTCACCTTCGAGGTCTCCTGGGACATCGATGGCGACGGGTTACTGTCCGAAGCAGACGGAGACATGGTCAACAGTCCCGACTGGTACTTTCGCTTCAATACCGATGGCGGCCAGTTCTCCCGGGCCCGAGGCTCCATGCAGGGCTTTTCACCCAGTGGCGAAGCCACATACGTGCGCATCGACGAGTATTGGCTTCAGGATAAGAGCCTGATAACCCTGCAACCCTTCTCCAAGGAGATGACCGCCCGACGCCAGTGGATCCAAAGGCAGGAGGTGGAGCATTTCCAGGCCAATGGCAACAAGGTTATCGTGCCCAAGGTGGTGGCCGTCGAGTACGGACGCGTGGAAAACAACGGCATCGTGGCCTTCGCCGAGAACATTCACGTCCCCCCCCAGGGGCACAGAAGTGACATCTTCCAGCCTGGGGTGATCACCGTCATGGACGCGATGATCGCCGCACGGGACGCCCTTGGAGGTGTGAGCTTCTCCTACTGGGACTCCATGTCCACCGGTGCCGAGGTGGATCACTACGCGCTCTCAGGCATTGGCGAGCTGAGAAACTCCGGATTACGCGGCTGGTTTACCCACTTCTATAACCCGTCAAAGCAGTTTCCCAATGGGGATTTTCAGAAATATGCCGTCTGCGAATGGTCTGCCGACGGCAGCCCGGATGGGCAGGAGCCCGTCAGCAAAGAGGTGTGCGACCGAGACTGGGGCGGCCCCTTTGGCGGCGAGCACATCCACCTGATGCAGGATGTCTATCCACTGACCTTTGGCTACCTGGATCTCTATTGGGCCTACGGCAACATGCACGACTATTTCGGCCCGAAAGAGCGAAATGGAGAGCAGGCCATCGAGTGGAATTTTGCCAGCGATGGCTCTCCAGACGTTGCCGTGGTTCGAACTCTGTCTGTACCAGACGACGACTCAGGACCGGCGCCCCTGTTGAACGACAACCACTTTGGTTGGGGGATCGCCGACTGCACCCAGTGTCACAATGACGATGTCAATCCCTTGGGCCACGGAGGGCACGCTTGGCCCATCAACTCAAGTGACGGCTTTGATGCTCCTCAACCCTACTACTGCGCCAGTTGCCATGGTGTCAACGGCGCCCCCGAGGCCCATGGTGAGGACGCCCGCTGCTTCTTCTGCCATGGCGGTGAACGTCAACCCAAGAACCACCACGATGCCTCGACCAAGGTGCGCTACAAAGGCGAAGATAATCTGAAAGCCAACGCCTCCTATGGCCACTTCGATCCCTTCCAGGCGGTGCCTGCCGACACCTTCGGCAATCACAAGCCTTATTCTGAGGTATGGGAGAGCAAGAACAACGATTGGTCCATGAGCAAGGTGTTTCCAGACCCTTACGCCTGCCTGACCTGTCACCGGAATCCACAATAACAACCGCGCCAGCACAGGGGGCATTTACGGCCCCCTGAGCGATCGCTACCATCAATGAGAGAACTAACGTTGGAAGGTCAGAGTAATGAAAAACCTGAGTCTTTCTAATCCCGATATTATTCGCGCCCTGAAGCAGTCTTTGACCCAGTTCGGATTTAATGGATTTTGCTTCCACCTGCCACTGGAAAACAATGACCTGCCTGACGTCGATCTGCCCAAATTAAGAGAGTATCGCCCCGAAGTACTTAAGAGAGAGCGTTTGGTCATCGCCTCAGATCAACGGGCCATCAAGGTCAGGGAGTACTATTTCCGGTTGTTCGCCGACAAACTGGACAGCGGACTCACCAAGAAAAAGAGAAGCGGCCCGAACCCCTGGGAAGGCCCCAACCTCAAAACCTCGTCAGGACAACAGTTTCAGCAGTTTTTGCAGACCAACGACGTCGAAACCGTGGTCAATTGGCTGGTGCCACTGCCCTGCCCCTGGACAGGCATGTTTAACCTGTTCACCACCCAGAAAAAGGAGGAGATAGTTCGCCACTGTCGCCAACATGAAGCCGAGTTACACCGACTTCTGAGCCTTCACGCCGGCTACATTGTTTCTGAGGCGATCAACAGGCTGAATCCCATCACCAATCATGGACTGTTCAGCAAGAAGGCCCTTCGCGTACTGGAGCTGATTGCTCAAGGGGTATCGGTGGAGGAGATCAGTGAGACGGAAAATCTGTCTGTCCGCGGAGTCTGCTACCACATAGACCGGATGAAAGGCGTATTGAAGTGCCACAACAGGAGTCACCTCATCTACCGGGCAGCCAAGCTGGGCCTAATCTGAACTCGCTCCATATGACTGTGGCAACACTGGCATTACTGGCTGTTCGCCCTCAGCAAACAATCTGTAAACCGTGTTTGCCAGCATCAACAAAAGCTCCCCTCGATAATGGGCGACTCACCCAACTGGAGCCCCGTCATCAGAGCCATCCAGTCTCAGTTGCTGACCTGGATAAACACCGTCTTCCCTCAGTCAAGCGTCAAGCCACTCAGATGCAATTAACGAACTTAGCCCGGGCGATCAGCCGCAAACCAGAGGTTAGCCGGTGCCCCTTTGTTCTTCCCACGATTCCGGGGCATCGCATCAAGGCAAAAAGCATCCAAGTTCGTTGACCTGTCTATAGCTTCATAGTTTAGTGTCAGCATCCTCACTGTTTTTGGACGCGACTCATGTACCGCATCTCCGAACTGGCCAAGCGAGCCGGACTGGCCCGCTCCACCCTGCTCTACTACGAGAAGCTGGGACTGTTGACCGGCCGTCGGGGTGACAACGGTTACCGCTACTACGACGACCGGGATCTGCAGCGACTGCGACTGATACAGCAGCTGCACGCCGGCAACCTCAGCCTGAGAGAGTGCAAGCAGATCCTGGAGTCCGGGCTGGACCGCCAGCTGCTGGCTGACCGGCTTGCCCAACTGGAAGAGGAGATTCGCGCCAAAACCCAGGCGAGAAACCTGATGCAGGCCCTGCTGGGGGACAACCCCGAGGGCTTGAGGCAGTTTCACCAACAGCTGGAGATTCTGGCCCCGGATGCCCACACCCAGTGGTTGAGAGCCGAAGGGCTGGACGAAACCAACGCACTGAGGTTGCGCTGGCTCTCCAGAGACCTCTATGGTCACGAGGAGTATATGAACGATTTTCTGGAAATCTTTAATGGCCTGGAGCGACACGGTCCAGGTACCGACCACAGCACACTCTGGGCCTTAAGTCAGGTCAGCCCGTCTCCCAGGCGGATACTGGACATCGGCTGCGGCACAGGCGCCTCGGCAATATTGCTGGCGCAGCAGAGCCAGGCTCGGGTGATAGGCCTGGACAACCTGGAGCCCAGCCTGAATCACATGCTGACACGCGCCCGCCAGCTGGGGCTGGAACAGAAGCTCACCGCCTGCAATGGCTCGATGACCGCCCTCCCCTTCGAACCGGGCAGTTTTGATCTGCTGTGGAGTGAAGCCAGTTGCTACATCATCGGCTTCGAAAACGCCCTGAAGCAGTGGCGCCCTCTGCTGGAGCCCGGTGGTTATCTGGTGATCAGCGACCTGGTGTGGCTGGACGAGTTTGCCGATGCTCAACAACTTGGCCGTGATGATCTGGAGGTTAAGGCGTTCTGGCAGGAGGGGTACCCAGACATGCAGCGCGTCTCAACACGACTGATGCAGGCGGAGAATGCGGGCTACCGACCGGTAGCGCACCGCGGGGTCGGACCGGCGGGATGGCAGGCCTACACCGCACCACTCAGGAAGCGACTGCAAAGCCTGTCTGAGAAGCTGGCCGACTCACCGGCGGTGGCCGACCTGGAGCGGGAGCTGACCATCTTGGATCGCAGCGAGGGACGCTTCGACTATCAGCTGATGGTACTCAAACGCACCGACTAGCCTCGGGGCACTTCGCAGCAGTCCAGGAAACGCTCCATTAAGGGGGTCAGATTGTCCCGCTTAAAGATGGCGTAGATGTACCTGGACTCGCTGTGACCGTCGGTGGCCACCTCCACCAGATCGCCCCGTTCCAGTTCCGCATCCACAGAGAGCAGCGGCAGAATACTCAGCCCCAGGCCGGTGCCCACCGCCCGCTTGATCGCCCCCATGGTGTTCATCACGATCTCATCCTGAACCGCCACCCCCAGCTCGCGCAAGATATGCAGGGACTCAACCCGGGTAGCGGACTCCTCTTCATCCAGGATCCAGGTGGCGGCGCTCAGATCCGCCGCCGTCGCTGGCCTGTGGGCCAGTTTATGCCCGGGAGAGACCACGATACACAGCCGATCGCTGCGCCAGCGGATGTACTCCATCTCCTTATCCGACGGCTTACGACTGATGAAGGCCAGATCCAGGGCGTTGTTGTGCACCATCTCCTCGATGGCGGAGCTTGAGAGGATCTTCAGCCTGGTGTTGACGTTGGGGTACTGGGTCTTGAACAGGGGCAGCTTCTTCGACAGCACATAGTTGCCCGAAGTCTTGTTGGCGCCGATGTTGAGAGTGCCACCCACCCCCTGGGCCTGCTCCTTGAACAGCTGCTCCAGCTGATTGACCTGGTTCAGCACCTTGTTGGCGTGGGCCAGCACCAGATTGCCGGAATCGGTCATCACCAGCCCATGAGGGGTGCGATCAAACAGCCGCGCCCCGAGAGAGGACTCCAGCTCCTTGAGGCTCATGCTCACTGCGGGCACCGACAGGTGCAACTGCCTGGCAGCCTTGGAGACCTGCTGGGTCTGACTGATGGCCTGGAACACCAACAGCTGTTTCAGGGTGATTCTCATAACACTCTCCCGTTGAAGCCCCAGTCTAGCGGTAAAGCCGGAGCGATGCCGAGGTACGCTTCACGCAGAAACCAAAACAGCGGGACCCTAAGTCCGGGCCCCGCTGACGCTGCGTGAGAAGATGAGTTGAATTACTGCTTGGTGGCGAACTCGGCAGCATGGGCACCGGCGCGACGACCGAAGACCACGGTGTCGGCGATGGCGTTACCACCCAGGCGGTTGTAGCCGTGGATACCACCGGTCACTTCACCCGCCGCGTACAGACCAGGAATGGGCCAGCTCTGCAGGTTCAGCACCTGGGACTCCTTGTTGATGGCCACGCCCCCCATGGTGTGGTGGATGCCGGGCGCCACGCGAACGGCGTAGAAGGGACCCTTGGTGATGTTCAAAGGCATCTGATCGCGACCGAAGGCGTCATCTTTACCGGACTTCTGGAAGCCGTTGTAAGCCTTAACCGTCTTGGGCAGGTCCTTCATGCCGGTCACCTTGGCCAGCTCCTCGATGGTGTTGCCCTTGGAGAGCATGCCCAGGTGGTCATAACCCCGGACCATCTTCTTCTTCTCGACCAGTTGCTGGTCGAACACCAACCAGGCGTACTGGTCCTTCTGCTTGAGGATGGCGTCAGACGCACGATCGCGGGTGGTCAGTTCATTGATGAAGCGCTGACCGTCGGTGTTGACCATGATGGCCCCGACACCGCGCACGGTCTCGGAGATCAGGATGCGGCTGTCCTTACCGATGGTGGGGTGAGCCTGTACCCAGTCGATGTCGGTCATGGACGCACCAATCTCCTTGGCCAGACGGATGCCGTCACCGGTGGCGGTCACATTGTTGGAGCTGGTCATGTCGGCAAAGGTGGGACGATAGTAGGCGATCATCTCCTTGTTCATGCCGTAACCGCCAGTGGCCAGAACCACAGATTTGGCAGCAACCATGCGGTAACCTGAGTGCTTACCGTGGACCACCACACCGGCAATGCTCTTGTCCTGGTTCAGCACCAGCTTCTCAACGCGGGAGTTAAGACGGGTTTCAACCCCTTCACGCTCGGCAGCCGCACGCAGGGTGTGGATGATGTGCGGCCCTACACTGGCGCCACCGGATGGACGGTGGGTACGCTCAACCCGAGCACCACCTGAGCGCTTCAGGTCATTCATGTTGGCACCCAGAGACTCCAGCCACTTGATGCCGTCGGCGGAGTGATCCGCCATGATCTGCACCAGCTCCTGGTCGTTTTGATAGCGGCCGCCCTTCATGGCGTCCTCAACAAACCACTCAACCTTGTCTTCGATCCCCTTCTTGGCCTGCTGAGGCGTACCCACAGCATTAAAGCCACCGGCTGCCAGCATGGAGTTACCACCGGTAAAGGGCGCTTTTTCAAACAAGATTACCTTGGCCCCCTCACGCTTGGCGGAGATGGCGGCGTTGTAACCGGCACTGCCGGCACCCACGACGATCACCTCGGTGGTCTCCACGGGACCCTTGGCGATCGCCTTCTGAATCGCCTGCTGATCCCACTCGGCGTCCCAGGCTTTCTTGTTCTTGGCGTCGGCAAACGGCATGTTGTCATGCTCGAAGGAGTGGCACTCGTTGCAGTAGAACTTGGGCGCCTCGTGACCACGGTGACAGGAGGTACAGTTGATCTCACCCAGGTGGGAGGTGTGAGGATCAAAGTGCAGCTCACTGTTGGCCAGCTCTTGGTAGCCGCCGTGACACTCAACGCATTGGGCGTTTTCGTGGGTTTCGCTGTCGCTTACCTTGATGGGTTTGGTGTGGCAGGTTTGACAACCGTCCATCTCCGCATGGAAATCAGCCAGGCCATTCCCCTTGGCTTGGGCGCCGGAGGAGAGCGCCAGCATCACCGCAGCAACGGATAAAAAACTCAGCTTAGGTTTCATCATGTATTTTCCGATTAGGTTTATTGGTGTTTTTTCAGCATATCAATCACGCCATTTCTTTTGATTTGATCCGGTTCAAATTTAAATATCTGCCCGTTTCAAGTTTTTTAAAACCAATTAAAAAACTCTGAACAACAATCTGTTCACCTGTGAGAATGTTCAAAAATCGAAATTACTTCACCTTTTAGACTGTGCTCAGTCCCAAGACCAAGGTGGCGCTACAGGCCTGAATCATCAACCGGCAGAGGCACACCAACAGCAGCGACTTAGAAGGTTGGTGGGCGCTCACAAACACAGAATTGAACGACAAGATAAGGCAGCCACCGTCCTTAGCCGGACGAGATGACGCCTCGGTCAAAAAAGAGAGATCAACAACGAAATTATTAGCTTGGCTGTTAAATAAAAATAACCAACGGAATAAATAGAAATAACTCAAGATATAAAATGCTGGAGATATGATGATGCCCAAATTAAACAAGAACTATCTTGCCATGAGTATTGCAACCGCAATGCTGTGTGCCCCCTCCATGGCCGCCAATGCCGATGACAGCGGTTACCAACTGAAAACCAAATCCCGACTGGTCTATTTTGATCGCGAATATGAAAACCCGGCCAAGGATCGAACCCAATCCGCCTTCTCCATTACCGCCGACTGGACCACCCCCCAATATGGCGGCTGGATCGGCATTGGCCTCTCCCCCTACTTCGTCGAAGATCTGGGCAGCGATGGCCTGGTGAAAGCCGACGTTCTGACCGTCAAAGATGGTGAGATGTCAGGTTTTGCCCTGTTGGGTCAGGCCTACGTCAACCTGACCCCGATTGATGGTCTCGCCATCAAGCTGGGGCGCCAGACCCACAAGTCCATGCTGCTCAGCAGCTCCGGCAGCCGCGCCGTCGCCAACACCTACCAGGGGATCAACGCCCTGTATAAACCGATGAAGGGCCTGTCTGTCTACTGCGCCGTCTACGACAAGTGGTCCGCCCGTAACGACGACGAGTTTGTCGGCTTTCGCACCGACCAGACCGACGAAGGGGCCATCGACTACATCTCGGTAATCGGCCTCAAATACAAGTTTGACGCCTTTACTGTGGAGACCGAATACCTCAACTCCAAAGACTACCTGAGCAAGTTCGGCCTGCGCGGCAGCTACCTGACTCAGTTTGATGACTCCAGCCTGAAGCTCTCTGCCGGTGTGTTCACCTCCAGTGACGATGGCCAGCTCTTTGTCACTGCCGCCGAAAGTGGCGATCTGGATGACGAGGATCGCGATGGTGCGGTTAAGGGTGAAACCCGCAGCGACAACGACGGCATGGGTGTGTACGCCGAGGCTATCTGGAAGCGCAACAACCTGCAGCTGTCCGCAGCCATCTCCAAGTTCGATGACATCTGGATTGAGGACAACTTCGCCGGCGACCATGGCCGCAACCCCTTCCCCACCCGCAGCCGTGTGGGACCGGATCTGACCAACGCCAATGAGACCGTGGCCAAGGTCTCGGTCATCTACAACTGGCAGGATCTGGTGCCCGGACTGACCACAGAGATCGCCGCCGCCCAGGGTTGGGATGCGGAGAACTCGGTGGATCCTGCCCTTGGCACCGCCGATGAAGACTGGAAGGAGCTGGTGGTCACCTACAAGGTGCCCACGGTAAAAGGCCTCAAGTTCACCGGCGTGTGGCACGACTACAACTCCGACGAAGTGGGCAACGTGGATGGGGTGAAAGAGGATGAAACCGACATCCGCCTCTACCTGGACTACAGCTACAAATTCAACTTCTAAGGGCTAAGCCCAGCCAGCGGGTAGTCCGTTCCCGCTGGCTCAGCCTCTCTTTTTACTCCCGTTTTTCAGCTCTTTCTTCCGTCAGGCTTGTGCCCAGGAACAACACCTGCAACACTGCGGCCAACACCCACCATCAAGTTGTAGACGATGAAAAAACTGACTCTTGCCGCTGCCCTGGCAGCCAGCCTGCTGATTCCGGCTCAGGCCGCCACCGAGATCGCCGGAGTGGCGGTTGACGATACCATCGAACTCCAGGGCAAACCCCTGGCCCTGAGCGGCGCGGGAATTCGCTCCAAGTTCTTTATGGACCTCTATGTGGGCAGCCTCTACAGCAGTGAGTCTGGACTGGATCAGCAGCTGGCTCTCGAGGGCAACCAGACCAGCGCCATCCGCCTGAACATCGTCTCCGGGCTGATCACCTCAGACAAGATGATCGACTCCATCGAGGAGGGCTTTCAGAGCAGCGCCGGCGACGGCTATGACCAACTGAAACCCAAGATCGACGCCTTTATCGCGGTATTCAGCGATCAGATTGTGGAGGGAGACCAATTCACCCTGCTGTCCCTGCCTGGCGTCGGTGTAGAAGCCTACAAAAATGGCCAGTTGCTGACCCTGATCGAAGGAGATGAGTTCCGTCAGGCCCTGCTGGGGATCTGGTTGGGCGATGACCCTGCCGATGACGATCTCAAGGACGCCATGCTGGGCGGCTAGGCCCAGCCCAGATGAGAAAAAGGCGCGGTGTTCCGCGCCTTTTCTATTTTACCCTGGCTGGCAATGCTACACTGCCGCCCTCATGCAGCAGCCCCGGACAGAGTGCCCAATGGATCATCAACCCAACAACCCCTTGCACGGGGTGAAACTTCAGCAGATTGTGGAGACCCTCGCCCAGTACTATGGCTGGCGGGAACTGGGCCGGCGCATCCCCATCAACTGTTTCAACTCCAACCCCTCGGTGAAATCCAGCCTCAAATTCTTACGGCGAACCCCCTGGGCCAGGGAAAAGGTGGAACAGCTCTACCTGGACTCCATCAAGGACATTGAGGAGTGGCAGCAACACTCGGGCAACCAGAATTAGAAAAGGCGCGGACCACCGCGCCTTTTCCTTTTCCTATGGCCGATAACCTTTGAGGAACATGGTCACCGTCTGCTGCACATAGGCCTCTCGCTGGGCCTCATCCATCTTCAGATCCAATCCCAGGTCCCCACGCATCTTGTCGATGGTGTGCAACATCAACAACAACTGCTGAGCGGCAATGGCCGGATCGGCCATCACCAGCACCCCGGCGTCTTTCAACCTGGTCAGGTAACTGGTGACCAGCTCCATCATCCGTTTCGGTCCCGCCTCGTAATAGAGCTGTGAGAGCTCTGGGTGACTCTCGGAACTGCGGACACAGGAGCAATAGACATGACGCACCTCTGGACTGAGGATCATATCCAGGAATCGACGGGCGAACCCCAGCAGGAACCGTTCGGGCTCGGCGTCCATCTCGAAGTTCTCTTCGGTCATCTGGGCGCTGACACAACGATCCTCGATGCAGTGCACAAAGAGATCGTTCTTGCTGCCGAAATGACTGTAAACCGTCTGCTTAGACACCCCGGCTTGCACCGCCACCTCATCCATGGAGGTGTTCTCCAGCCCCTTCTGCATAAACAGCTCGGCGGCCGCCTCCAGGATCTGAGAACGTTTCTTACTTTTCCGATCGTTAGCTACAACGGCCATAGCGCCCCACAAAATATTTACAAAAACTTCACCAACTGGACTGGACAGTCTAGTTTGATTCTACCAAACTAGACCGTCTAGTCTAATTGTAATTCGAATGTTATGACGGCGTACCAATTTCTTGGCCCACTGTGCGGCCTGCTCCTCATCGCCACCGGCTGCAGCCAGCAGGGTAAGAGTGCGCCGGTCAAGCCTCCCCTGGAGGTCCATGCCCAGCAGGTCCAGCTGCAGCACAGCTACCCTCTGACCCACAGGTTCGTGGGTAAAGTGTATCACCCCAGAACCAGTGACATCGGTTTTGAGTCTCCGGGTACCGTGGCCACCATTGAGGTGGAGATTGGCCAGGAGGTAGTGGCCGGCCAGGTGCTCGCCACCCTGGACACCCGCCTGCTGCGCAGCGAAGCCGAGCAACTCAAGGCGACCCTGGCGCAGAATCGCGCCGACCTGGACCTCAACAAAGCCACCCTTAAACGCCAGCTGACCCTGTCGGAACAGGGGTACCAGTCTGAGCAACAACTGGACGAACTGCGCAGCCGCAAAGCCCAGTTGCAGGCCCGCCAGCAACAACTGAACGCCAACCTGGAGTCGGTCAATATCCGTCTGCAGAAGAGCACCCTCAAGGCGCCCTATTCAGGCACGGTCACCAGGCGCCAACTGACCAAGGGTCAGGTCACAGGCAACGGCCAGGTGGCCTTCACCCTGGTGCCCAACGGCGCCGCCGAAGCCCGGGTGGGATTGCCGGTCCGTCTGCTGGAGCGTCTGCAAACCCGCCAGCAGTGGCAGGCCAGTGTCGACGGCCAGTCCCTGCCGGTAACCTATCTGGGGCGCAGTGCCCAGGTAGACCCGGGCACCCGCACCGTCACCCTGAGATTTGCCCTGCCCGAACAACCCACCCTGCTCAACGGTCAGTTGCTCTATCTGGAGGTGGAGGAGCGCATTGTCGCCGACACCACCCGAGTCCCTTTGACCGCGCTGACCGCCGGGGTCCGGGGCCTGTGGAACCTTTACATACTGGAGGATTTGGGGGATGGCAGCTTCCAGATCGCCCGCCGGGACGTTCGGGTGCTGCACGCCGATCAGGAGTACGCCTGGGTCTCCGGCGCCATTGACGACGGCGACCGCCTGGTCTCCACCGGACTGCAACGACTGGTGGCTGGTCAGAGAGTGGTGCTGGCCACCGATGCCAGCCTCACCGCCAGCCGCAGTGAAGAGCTATGATTCGCGCCCTGGTTCAAAACCCCAGAGTCGCCGCCCTGCTGACGGCTTTGCTGATCGTCAGCGGCCTCAGCGCCCTGACCAACCTGCCCCGCACCGAAGATCCCAACCTGACCAATAGGGTGGCGGCGGTGATCACCCCCTACCCCGGCGCCACCGCCGAACGGGTCGAGGCCCTGGTGACCGAACCCCTGGAAGCCAAACTTCGACAGCTGGATGAGATCAAGAACCTCACCTCCAACTCCAGGCCGGGGATCTCCGTGGTCACCATCGAACTGCAGGATCGCATCATGGATGCGGATCCCGTCTGGTCCAGGGCCCGGGATCTGATTGGCGATGCGGCCCCGGCCCTGCCCCAGGGAACCGGCGCCCCCACCCTGGATGACCAGCTGGCCTACGCCTTCACCCGCATCTTCTCCTTTACCTGGCAGGGAGGCGGCCAGGCGGATCCCACCGTCCTGGGACGCTATGCCGAGGAGCTGGCCAACCGGCTGAGGCTGTTGCCAGGCACCGATTTCGTCAAGGTGGTCGGCGCCCCCGAGGAGGAGATCCTGGTCTCCATCGACGACGCCGAACTCTTTGCCCTTGGCCTTTCCGTAGACGATCTGGCCAGACAGATCCGCGCCGCCGACAGCAAGACCGCCTCAGGCAGCCTCGAAGGCGAGGCGATCCGGGCCCAGCTGGAGGTCTCCGGCGAGCTGGTCTCCCTCAACCGCATCCGCCAGGTGCCTCTGCGTCCCGATAATCAGTTGCAGACCCTGAGGGTAATGGATGTGGCCAACGTCAGCCGGTCGGTGCGCTGGCCCCCGGACGACTATGTGCTCAGCCAGGGCGAGCAGGGGGTGCTGGTGGCGGTGCGCATGTTGCCTGACACCCGTATCGACCGCTGGAATGCCCAGGTGGAACAGACCCTGGAGGGGGTCAAGCCACTGATCGCCTCCAACGTGTTGCTTGAGACCCAGTTCAACCAGCAGGGGTACACCGAAGTGCGGCTGTCAGAGCTCACCGGTAACCTGGGACTGGGCTTTATGCTGGTTCTGGCGGTGCTGCTGGTGACCCTGGGCTGGCGCAGCGCCCTGCTGGTGGCCTTCGCCCTGCCGGTGACCGTGCTCTTTACCCTGTTTTGCATGCAGCTTTATGGCCTGCCCATCCATCAGATGTCGGTCACCGGACTGGTGGTGGCCCTGGGGATCATGGTGGACAATGCCATCGTGGTGGTGGACGCCATAGGCCAGAGGCGCAGCCGGGGGATGACCCCGGTAGAGGCGGTTTCCGCCACTTTGCGCCAGTTCTGGCTGCCGCTGGCCAGCTCCACCCTGACCACTGTGCTGGCCTTTGCCCCCATCTTCCTGATGCCAGGTCCCGCCGGCGAGTTTGTCGGCGGCATCGCCCTGGCGGTGAGCTTCGCCCTGATTGGCTCCTACCTGATCTCCCTGACTCTGGTGGCTGGCCTGGGAGGCCGCTTCATCAAGCCCAGGGAGGGCAATCACTGGTGGCAGCAGGGGATCACCCTGCCCTGGCTTGGGGCCGTATTGAGACGCACCCTGGCCATCGCCCTGGTGTGGCCGAAAACCACCCTGCTGCTGATCTTCCTCACCCCGGCCACCGGCTTCTGGGCCGCCGGCCAGATGACCGAGCAATTTTTCCCGGCTGCGGATCGGGACATGTTCCACATCGAGGTGTTCATGCCGCAGCAATCCAGCCTGCCAGCCACTGTAGACGGCGTGCGTCAGCTGGATGCCTGGCTGAGGGAACAGGCGGGCATCGAACAGACGGTGTGGACCTTTGGCCGCAACACCCCCTCTTTCTACTACAACCTGTTGCAGAGGCGACAGGGGGCGGCCAATTACGCCCAGGGGATGATCACCGCCAGCGATTTTGAGGTGGCCAACGAATTGATCCCCACTCTGCAGCAGCAGCTGGACCAGCGTTATCCGCAGATGCAGATCCTGGTGCGCAAGCTGGAGCAGGGCCCGCCGTTCAACGCCCCCATCGAGCTGCGGCTCTATGGCCCGCAACTGGACAGACTATCCGAACTGGGTGACCAACTCAGGTTAATGCTGGGCAATCAGGATCACATCATTCAGACCCGCAACACCCTGGCTGCCGGCGCTGCCAGAATCAAACTGGATATCGATGAGGAGGCCAGCCTGGCCGGGGGCCTGACCCTGGCCCAGGTGGCAGGGCAACTGCGCGCCTCCATGGATGGCGTGGTGGGTGGCAGCGTCCTCGAGGGGGTGGAGAACCTGCCGGTGCGGGTACGCCTCAACGCCAATGACCGCAACCAGGCGGCAGACCTTGGCTCGGTGCAACTGGTGGGCGGTCAGGAGATCCCCACCATGCTGCCCCTGTCCGCCCTGGCTCAGCTAAGCATTGAATCCGGCCGCGCCACCATCCCCAGGCGCAATGGCGAGCGCATCAACACCATCGAAGGCTACCTGGAGGCGGGGGTGCTGCCCTCCAAGGTGCTCAATGCCATGGCGTCTCAGTTGGCAGAGTTTGAAGCGAGCCTGCCCTCGGGCTACCGGCTGGAGATCGGCGGGGAGAGTGCCAAGCGGGATCAGGCGGTGGCCAAGCTGATGTCGTCGGTCACCATCATCAGCGTCCTGCTGGTGAGCGTGGTGGTGCTCAGCTTCAACTCCTTCCGCCTGACCACAGTGATCCTGGCCAGCGCCGCCCAGTCTGCCGGGCTGGGGCTGCTGTCGGTCTACCTGATGGGGTACCCCTTTGGCTTCAATGTGATCAATGCATTGATGGGATTGGCCGGTCTGGCCATCAACGCCGCCATCGTCATCCTGGCGGAGCTGGAGGAGAACCCGGAAGCGGTCGGCGGCAACATGGCCGCCATCATCGATACCGTGGTGGGCTGCGGACGCCACATCGGTTCCACCACCATCACCACTTTCGGCGGCTTCCTGCCGTTGATCCTGGCCGGTGGCGGCTTCTGGCCCCCCTTCGCGGTGGCCATCGCCGGGGGCACCCTGCTGACCACCTTCCTCTCCTTCGTGTTCGTTCCCGCCTGCTACATAATGATTCGGGCCCCCAAGGGAGCCCGATTCACAACCGAAGCGACCGCCTAGCGGTCAGAGTTGATGATGCGGTTGTAGAGCTGATCTTTCAGCTCTACCCGCCTCATCTTCAATCGGGCAAACTCCTCATCGCTGGTGGGCACGTCGTTCATCTCCAGCCCCCGTATTTGATGATCCAAACTGTGGTACTCCCTGGCCATGGTGGCAAACTCCACATCCATATGTTTCAGGCTGTGGATCTTATCCTTGTAGTCGGGAAAATCGTCGACGAGGGCATGACTCTCTCCAAGCATCGCGAGCTCCTGTGAGTTGTCAGGTGAGAGAAAGGCTGCGTTGCGCCCAGGTGGACGACAACACAACCGGATGGCATACCTAAAACCTAGTCCAGTATTGCCACCTTCTCCAGCACCGCCCCCAGAGCGATGGGCTTTCACTTCATGGCGTGCTCATCCAGGGCGCGGCGCAGGCGCTCGACCTGCTCCGCGGTCAGTTCGCCCTCCTTGATCATCCGCTCCAACATCGCGGCCCGGTCCAGGTGGAAGGCCTTCAGCTCCATCACCCCTTCCCGCTCCAGTTTGGCCACCATACGCTCGGCCTCCTCGGCCAGACGGGCACCCTCCTCGGCCATACGCTCATGGATTTCCACATAGATTTCAGGGTCATGCCCCAGGTGAACCACCTGATGCTGACCATCGGACAGCACCAGCTTCCAGTCACTGCCCACACCGGCCAGGGCTTTGGCCTTTTCCAGCCAGCGCTGCCTGACCTGGGCATCCAGATCCCCAAGCAGTGCCTCTACCGTCCCCCAGTCTGGATTGTCTTTGTCCAGGGTCAGCTCCACCCGCTCACCGCTGTCCATAAAGCTCACCTCTATGGGCTCCCCCCTGTCCTGACTGGCCTTGAAGGTGGCTGCAGTCGCCGCCAGGGTCATCAGCATCGCCGCCGCTGCCAAAATCATTCTCATGATGGTCTCCTTGTTAAACTGAGTTGCTCCCCCTCTCCACTGAAAGAAACGTGCCAGACTCGCCGCCCCCGGATTCCCTGGGGTTTCCCCATGAAACAATGGGAATTTCTCCCCAAATCCTCCCTTATCCTTCCCATATGGGGAGCACCACCCGCCGGTGGACGGCAGCGGTAGCTCGCCACTCCCCGGCGTGGTAACTTCAGCTCAACTGGCACGCTTTATGTAAGGTGATCATTCCAAGGAGGAACCGATGTCCCTGAAACGTTACCTGATGATCGCCTTTGGCTCGCTGATACTGCTGTTCACCCTGCTCCAGTGGCTACTGGTACAGCAGCTCACCGGTGATTTCCGCCGGCAACTGGCCGAAGACTCCGAAGCCGTGGCCCAGGAGGTGGCGTCGGTCACCATCGAAACTCTGTTGCCCCCGGTACCACCCAAATCCGTGGTTCGCGTTGTTCCTCAGAAAGAGGAGGCGCTCCTGTCTGAACAGGAGCGACAGCGGATGCTGGCGATGGCCGAGCGCCACGCCGAAGAGGCGCAGAGAGAGCTGGAGCGGGAGCAACAACGACTGGTCCGCTTGCAACAGCAACAGCAGGCCAAGCGACGTTCCCTGCAGATCCAGAAAGAGGCTCAGCAGCGGCGGATTCAAGCCTACGAGGAGAAGCTGGAGGAGCTGGAGCAGCGCATCGAGGACAAGGAGGACCAATGGCAGGCGGTGATTCAGCTCAATCTGGAGCATCAGGCCCTGCAGAAGGAGCTCAGCAGTGCCCTGGAGGCAGAAACCACACTGGAACTGATGGAGGTGCACGGCGACCTCATCGGCGAAGAGGAGATGGAGCGTATCCATGAAGCGGTGGAGCAGGCCCGGGAGCAACTCCAGCGTCAGGCCAGGGAGATTCGGGTGTTTATCCCCAGCGAAGAGGATCAACTGGTGATTGAGGGGCTGGGTTCCAGCCTGGCGGTGCCCCTCTCCAATGGCCCCCAGCAGACCATGATCACCCAGTTTGCCGAGCGTGTGGCCCTGGTGCTGCTGGCCGGTGCCCTGCTGAGCCTGGTGGGGGTCTACCTGATCGCCCGCAAGTTGGCCCGTCCCCTGGAAACCCTGGATGAGGGCTGCCGGCGTCTGTCCGCCGGCGAACTGGGCCTGCAATTGAGCCACAGCGGCACCCGGGAGACCCGCCGCGCCATCGACACCTTCAACCGGATGAGTTCCGATCTCAAGGAGAGTCAGGAGCAGCAGCGCCAGTTCCAGCAGCAACGTCACCTGGCGGAGCTGGGGGAGATCACCCGGGGCATCGCCCACGCCCTGCGCAACCCCATCCACACCATAGGCCTGCTGCTGGAAGGAATGAAGCCGGAACAGCACCAGCTGCAGAGTCAAATCCGCACCAAGCTGAGTCATATGGATGACAGCCTCAGCAGCCTGCTGACCCTGGCCAGCCAGGGACTCGACCGGGAGGTGCCTGTGGCCATACCTGAGCTGATTGAGGGGATTCAGATGGAACTCAGTCAGACCGCCGAGGGGGTAGACTTTGTCAGCGAGCTCCCCGGTGACCTGGCCGTTCTGGGGGCGGAGGTGGAGCTGCGTGCCATACTCCACACCCTGATGAACAACGCCCGGCAGGCCAGTGAGTCGGGACAGACGGTGCGTCTCTATCTGGAGAGAGAGCCACAACGGATTACCCTCTGGGTCGAGGATCAGGGCAGCGGCCTGAGCGACGCCATCCGCGATCGCCTGTTTGAACCCCACCAGACCACCAAACCTGAGGGCGCAGGCATGGGGCTTTACATCGCAAGACGCATCGCCCGCCTCTGGTACGGCGGCGATCTGATTATTGAAGAACAGCCCAAGGGCGTCCGGGCCGGCCTGGTGCTGCCCAAGGAGAGACAAGCATGAGTCAAAATGGATTTCAGATCCTGCTGCTGGAAGATGACCCCACCCAGCGAGAACTGCTGGCGAAGATGATGACCGAGGCGGGCCACCGGGTGGACGCGGTGGCCGACGCCGACTCGGCCCTCAAACGCCTGGACAAACACCCCTGGCAGATCCTGTTCAGTGACTGGAAGCTGGCTCACGGCGACGCCAGCGAGGTGATTCGCCGCGCCCGGGCCCAGAGCCCGACCCTGGGGATCATCGTCGCCACCGCCTACGGCTCCATCGACCACGCGGTGGAAGCGATGAAGATGGGTGCCGACGACTACCTGCCCAAGCCCTTCCAGAAGCAGACCATGCTGCTGGCCATCGACAAGGCCGCCCGCTCCCATCAGTTGAAGGAGGACAACCGGCGCCTGACCGACCGTGTGCAGCAGCAGGGCGCCCTGATCGACATGGTGGGATCCAGCCCCGCCATGCGCACCCTGTTCGATCGGGTCGAGCGGATCAGCGGCATCAATACTACGGTGCTGATTCAAGGGGAGAGCGGGACCGGCAAGGAGCTGGTGGCCCAGCGCATCCACCGCCTCTCAGGCCGGGACGGTCCGTTCATTGCCCTCAACTGCGGCGCCATCCCCGACTCCCTGGCGGAGTCCGAGCTGTTCGGCCATGAAAAAGGCGCCTTCACCGGCGCTCACAGCGCCCGGGCCGGTAAGCTGGAGGCCGCCCAGGGGGGCACCCTGTTCCTGGATGAGATTGGCGAACTGCCGCTGAATCTGCAGACCCGGCTGCTGCGGGTCCTGCAGGAGGGCAAGGTGACCCGCATCGGCAGTCACAAGGAGATCGACCTGGATATCCGGGTGGTGGCGGCCACCAACCGGGAGCTGCTGCAGGAGGTGGAGGCGGGCAACTTTCGCCAGGACCTCTACTACCGTCTCAATGTAATTCCTGTGTCCACCCCGCCCCTGAAACAGCGCAGCGAGGACATCCCGGCCCTGGCAGAGCATTTCCTGCGTCACTTCAGCCAGAAGTACCAGTTATCCCCCCCCAGGCTCGGGGTCGCCGAAATGAACGCCCTGCGCAGCCATGGCTGGCCCGGCAATGTGCGGGAGCTGTCCAACTGCATGGAGCGGTTTGTGCTGCTGCAGGAACTGGATCTTCAGCCCATCCGCTGTCAGGGCAAGATCACCCTGCCGGACGCTGGCCTGAACTGGGAGCAGGTAGAGAAGGAGTATCTGCAGGCGGCCCTGGAGCGAACCGGAGGCAATCGCACCGAAGCGGCCAAACTGCTGGGGCTCGGTTACAAGGCGTTCCTCTACCGCTCAGAGAAGCACGGGCTGTAAGGGGCTGGACTCACAACCCCTTGTGAGAAAAGAGCATCGCCTGGTCGGCGGCGAACCCCACCTTGATCTGGGTGTCGTCGCTGCCCCAGGTGCAGGTTTCGGTGCCCAGGGAACCACTGCAGCTGTCCGCCCTGCCCAGTACCCCCTCCACCTCGGCGCGGGACATCCCCAGCTCGAGTTTGTCGTAGTTCTCCTGATTCACCTTGCTGCACCCTGCCAGTAGTAGCAGCGCCGCCCACAGCAATCGCTTCATCGCTCTCTCCTCGAACCAGTTGTTACAGAAAGTAAACCAGAAGTTAAGGCGCGATTTCAAATCGGGTTCTGACTGACGAATCACCTTTTAAGCCACACTGATCGTGATGGAGTTCAACTATTTTGAAGTGAGTTTTATATAACCTGTGCCGACTAGCCGATAGAGCTTACACAAACCTAATAAAAACTCTTTACAGGGGAACGCATGGACTTCCGCAACTGGACCCTAGGCCGCCAGATAGGCGTATCCGCGCTGCTTCTTAGCATCCTGACCTACACCATCACCGGTTTCTTCGGTTACCGTGTAGCCGCCGACAGCCTCACAGAAACCCTCCAGGAGTCCGAATCGGTCATGGCCGATACCCTGGCAGACACCCTGGACCTTCAGTATCAATTGTTAATCAAGCAGGTGCGCACCAACGCCGAGCTGTTTAACAAGATGTTCTCCAGCGACTTCTCCCTGATCGAGAAACGCATCAACATCGCCGGCGCAAACGCCCCCGGACTGAAGAACGGTCGCCGCCTGCTGAACAGCGCCGTAGCCCAGGTAGACAGGTTCGCCAACATGACCGGTGGCACCGCCACAGTGTTCGTGAAGGATGGCGATGACTTCACCCGCATCTCCTCCTCCCTGCGTAAAGAGAACGGTGACCGGGCTACCGGCACCCAGCTGGGACAGAGTCACCCTGCCTACCCCATCATCATGGCGGGTCAGACCTACGAAGGATATGCCAACCTGTTTGGCAAACGCTACATCACCAGCTACCGTCCCATCAAGGACAAGCAGAACCAGGTGATTGGCATCCTCTACATCGGTCAGGATGTCAGCGAAATGATGCAGGAGATGGGCAAGGCCCTGGCCAACATCCAGCTCGGTGAAACCGGCTACGTCTCCCTGCTGCGCTATGAAGATGGGGTCTTCCTCTACCACCCACAGCTGACCGGCAGCAAAGCGAGCAGCTTCAGCGACGACGGTGGTCAGGCTATCTACCAGGACGCCCTGTCTGATCGGGTCAAACACCAATTTGAGTTCATGCAAGATGGCAAGTTGTGGGTCGCCATGACCCAACCCGTGCCCGCCGCAGGCTGGATGGTCGCCATGCAGGTACCGGAAGAGGAGCTGAGTCATGCACTCAAACCTCTGGCCCGCACCAATATCGGCCTCTCCATCCTGGGGATCCTGGTGATCACCGTTTTGCTTTGGGTGATGCTCAACCGCCGCCTCAAGCCTCTCACCGCCCTGTGCACCCAGGTGGAAGCCATTGGCCACGGCGACCTGACCGCCCAACTGACCACCTCAGGGGGCAACAGCCAGAACGAGGTGCACCGCATCACCGACAGCGTCGCCGAGATGACCCACAGCCTCAAGGAGCTGATCGCCACCCTGCAGGGATCCACCTCCCAGCTTGAACAGGCTGCAGGAGAGATGCAGACCGTCGCCCAGGTCAATGGCAGCGGCGCCGCCCAGATGATGCAGCAGACCGACCAGATCGCCGCCGCCGTCGAGGAGCTCACCACCTCGGTTCAGGAGGTGGCCCAGCACGCCACCGGTTCCGCCGAGCAGGCGGAAGCGGTGGACACCGCCGCCAAGGACGGGGATCGTCAGGTCGACGACGTGATTGACCAGATGCGTGCCCTGGGCGATGCCCTGGAGAACGGCAACCAGGCGATTCACCGGGTAGAAGAGGGCAGCCATGCCATCACCCGGGTGATCCAGGTGATCAATGAGATCGCCGAGCAGACCAACCTGCTGGCCCTCAACGCGGCCATCGAAGCCGCCCGGGCAGGAGAGCAGGGCCGCGGCTTCGCCGTGGTGGCCGACGAGGTTCGCACCCTGGCTCAGCGTACCCAGAACTCCATCAGCGAGATCACCGGCACCATTGAGCAGTTGCAGCAGCGCACCCAGGAGGCGGTCACTCAGATGCAGGAGAGCAAGAAGCTGGGCGTAGCCTCCTCCGAGCTGAGCGTTCAGGCCGGCGACGCCCTGACCGACATCTCTCACAGCGTGACCGACCTGTCCCAGAACGCCACCTCCATCGCCACGGCCACCGAGCAGCAGGGTTCTGTTGCCTCGGAGATTGCCCGCAACATCAGCGGCATCACCGAACTGGCCCGGGAATCTGAACAGACCGCGGGCCAGACAGTGGATGCCGCCGAGCAGCTGACGGCCTTGGCAGGGGACATCCGCGGCCACCTGGCCCACTTCAAGTCTTAAGGAACCAGCCAAGCAGAAAGGGCGCTATGGGCGCCCTTTTCTTATGCCTGCGCCCTGCGAACCGGCGCCTAAGTTTACCGCCCAACTGAGGGGCACCCTACTCAGTCACCACACAGCTCTCCCCTCTGACACCAACCGCCCCTCACAGGCTCTCCCTCTCCGCCCCTGAACCCCAGAGCCGGTAACCCTACCCTTTCCTCAGGGGTAAGCCGGCAGTGCCTCTCCCTGCTCGCAGGGGGCCATTGGCCCTGACCGCAGTACTCAACGGTGACCATAAAAAAAGAGGCGCTGTTGCGCCTCTTTTCTCAATGGACTTCCCAAGGGAAGCCGGAAGCAAGCTTACTTCTGCTCGCGTTCGGCCTTGGCGGCCATCTCTTCAGAGTGCTCGTACCACAGGGCATTGATGATGCCGAATGCACAGGCCAGCAGCACTCCGAGAATCCAGGTGAAATACCACATATTGTCGGCTCCTTAGTACAGAGAGTGCTTGTTGTTCTCGATGAATTCGCTGTTCAGGCGACCAAACATCTTGATGTAACTCCAGGTGGTGTAACCCAGAATCAGCGGCACAAAGATGCAGGCCACGGCAAACATGATGGTCAGGGTCATCTCAGAACTGGTGGCATCCCACATGGTCAGTGAGTGGCTCGGGTTCAGAGAAGACGGCATCACGAACGGGAACAGGGAAACCGCCGCGGTGGCAATGATCGCCACCTGGTTCAGTGAACTGGTCACGAAAGCCAGGCCATTGCGGTTTGCCATGGTCATCACTGCGGTTGCCAGGGGCATCAGCACCGCCAGCAGGGGCAGAACATAGAGCACAGGCATGGCGTTGTAGTTGTTGAACCAGGCGCCAGACGCAATCTCAACGGTCTTCAACGTTGGGTTGGAGGGACCATTGTGATCCAGGGCGGAGGTCACCACGAAACCATCGATACCTGTGTACAGCCAGGCACCGGCCACCACGAACAGGGCCGCGCACAGCACACCGACCCACTGAGTGATCTTGCGTACACGCTGGTACAGTTCGGCATCGGTCTTCATGCCCAGCCAGGTACAACCCTGCAGGATGAAGGCGGTCACACACAGCAGGCCAACCACCAGGGCGAAGGGGTTGAGCAGGCCGAAGAAGCTGCCACGGTAGAACACGCGCAGGTACTCGTCGTATTCGAAGGGCACACCCTGCAGCAGGTTTCCGAAGGCGACACCGATGATCAGCGGCGGCACCACACCACCGATGAACAGACACCAGTCCCAGGTGTTGCGCCAGCGGGGATCTTCAATCTTAGAGCGGTAGTCAAAACCGATAGGACGGAAGAACAGGGCGAACAGCACCAGCACCATGGCGATGTAGAAGCCGGAGAAGGCTGCCGCATACACCAGGGGCCAGGCGGCGAACAGGGCACCGCCGGCGGTCAGCAGCCATACCTGGTTGCCGTCCCAGTGCGGAGCGATGGAGTTGATCATCACCCGGCGTTCGTTGTCGTTCTTGCCCACGAAGGGCAGCAGGGCACCGACACCCATGTCAAAACCATCGGTGACCGCGAAACCGATCATCAGCACGACGACCAGCAGCCACCAGATAGCGCGTAGAGTTTCGTAATCAAGCATGGCTAGCAGCCTCCTTGGCTTCTTCGCGGGCCTTGCGGGCCTTGGACAGTTTCGCCAGCAGACGGGCGTCTTCGGCAGCGTTTTCAGCAGACTCGAAGTGGTAGCGGCCAGTCTTCATGCTGCTTGGACCCAGTCGGGCGAAGCGGAACATCAGGAACATCTCCACCACCAGGGCCACGGTGTAGAAACCGCAGATGGCGACAATGGAGAAGATCAGGTCGCCGGAACTCAGGCTGGAGGTGGACATGGCGGTAGGCAGAATCTCCGCGATGGTCCAGGGCTGACGGCCATACTCGGCCACAAACCAACCACACTGAATGGCGATCCAGGGGAAAGGCAGGATGAAGATCGCCGCCTTCAGCAGCCAGGGCTTGTCCATCACCTGCTGCTTGGCACTCTGAAGGAAGGAGAGACCGATCACGATCAGCATCACCATGCCCAGGCCCACCATCACGCGGAAGGTCCAGAACAGCGGGCCAACATTGGGGATGGAGTCCTCAACCGCCGCCTTAATCTGTGCCTCACTGGCCTGATCCACATCTTCCAGATAACGCTTCAGCAGGAAGCCGTAACCCAGGTCCACCTTGCGCTCCTGGAACTCGGCAACCTCGGCTTCGGTGGCAGAGCCATCACGAACCTTCTGCAGCAGGGTGTAGGCCACCATGCCGTTACGGATGCGGGCTTCATGCTCAACCTTGATGTCCTTGATGCCCATCACCTGCTCGTCCAGGGAGCGGGTGGCGATGATGCCCATGACGTAGGGGATCTTGACCGCGAAGTTGGTTTCCATGTTTTCACTGTCAGGAATACCGAAGGCGGTGAAGGAGGCGGGAGCCGGATGGGTATCCCATTCCGCTTCCACGGCGGCCAGCTTCACCTTCTGCACGTCACCCATCTCGTAGCCGGACTCGTCACCCAGGACGATAACGGACAGGATAGAGGCCATACCGAAGGCGGAGGCGATGTAGAAAGAGCGCTTGGCAAAGGCGATGTCTCGGCCCTTCAGCAGGTAGTAGGCACTGATGGCCAACACGAAGACAGAGCCGGTCACGTAGCCGGAGGCAACGGTGTGGACAAACTTAACCTGAGCAACCGGATTGAACAGGACGTCTGCGAAGCTGGCCATCTCCATACGCATGGTGACGTAGTTGAACTCGGCACCCACCGGGTGCTGCATCCAGCCGTTGGCCACCAGAATCCACAGGGCGGACATGTTGGAGCCCAGGGCCACCAGCCAGGTCACCGCCAGGTGCTGACGCTTGGACAGACGATCCCAGCCGAAGAAGAACAGGCCAATCAGAGTCGATTCAAGGAAGAAAGCCATCAGGGCTTCGATGGCCAATGGGGCCCCGAAGATGTCCCCGACGTAATGGGAGTAGTAGGCCCAGTTGGTTCCGAACTGGAACTCCATGGTGATACCAGTGGTAACACCCAGGGCGAAGTTAATGGCAAAGAGTTTACCCCAGAACTTGGTCATGTCCTTGTAAACCTGCTTATCGGTCATCACATAGAGTGACTCCATGATCGCAAGCAGGAAAGCCATGCCCAGGGTGAGGGGTACAAACAGGAAGTGATACATCGCGGTGAGTGCAAACTGCAATCGCGATAGATCGACTACTTCATCGACAATCATTGGTGTCTCCTTACGCCCGCCGTGCCGCCATTGCTGGCAACGTGATTCAGGAAAAAATTATTGGGAGCAATACAACAAATAAAGTGTTGAGTTCGGCTTACCCTGGGGACACGGCTGCCCAGGGACATTGTGGGCCTCCCGCAACAGGCGCTTACTCTCATTCGCCCCTGCTGGTTCGTCGGCCGCTCCGGCTCCGCCGGACACTCACAACATTTCGTTAACTCAACACTTTCGATTAGCGAACCTCTCTTTGTTCCCCCGCACCGGAGAACAAAGAGAGATTGCGCTGCTATTTCCGCTAATTTTATATCATTCCCCCTGCGGCACCCTCAATCCCTGCCAGAATCTCCTGATCACTTTTGAGAGGTGACTCACAAATATTAAGACTTAATAAAAAATCCTTGCAGAACAGTTAAATGTTAAGAACTTTGAGCTGATTTATATTCAGCTTTAACCTCCCTCGATTTATTGGCTAACACGGTTCGAGGGTTTGATAATATTTGTATTGCAACAACTGTAAAAGTGAAAACTTTTCAATTGTTAAAACTCATACCATTCAATGCACGGGGGGGCATTACGCCCCAAAGACAGCCTGAACAAAGCCTGAATAGTAAATTAGAAAAACTAATGTGAATAAAGAGTTTTTCTCGTTTGTCGAATATTCAAATTCCAGTCTAATATATCCACGAAAACGGCATTCCAAATATCGGAAATATGGCGTTTTAAATATGAAATTGTCCCAACTCCCAGTTTTTCGGAGGTACTCATGAGTCTGTTTCTGAAGCGCATGTCCAAGCTCTACCAACGTAGCTTCGTTGAGCTTTATCAACTTCGGGTCATGTGAACACCCTGGCCGCTGTCTCGGCGGTGGCCCAAGCGTCACCCTTCTTTGCATTAGCTTGATTGCATAGTTTGGCCGCCCTCCCAGGGCGGCCCTTTTTTTATCCGGACCCCGGCTACCCCAGAGTGACCCTCTGCTTACGCCCCCTCCTTGATCCCAGACAACAAAGCCAGGTAAGCCGATTCAGCCCATAAAAAAGCCCGGCACAAAGCCGGGCTTGGTCGCGTCAATGGCGGTTAGTCCAGGGCGACCCTGGCGTTGCGGAACATCCGCATCCAGGGGCTGTCCTCACCCCACTCGTCGGGGTGCCAGGAGTTGGCCACGGTACGGAATACCCGTTCAGGGTGAGGCATCATGATGGTGACCCGGCCGTCGGTGGTGGTCAGGCCGGTGATCCCCGCAGGAGAGCCGTTGGGATTGGCCGGATAGGCGGTGGCGATCTGCCCCTGATGATTCAGGTAGCGCAGCGCCACTGTGCCCGAGGCATCGGCGGCATGGAACGCCTGCTGGCTGGCGAACTCTGCCCGCCCCTCGCCGTGGGAGACGGCAATCGGCATACGGGAGCCTGCCATTCCCTGGAAGAACAGACTGGGGCTTTGCTGCACCTCCACCAGGGAGAAGCGGGCTTCGAAGCGTTCAGAGCGGTTGCGCACGAAGTGAGGCCAGTGTTCTGAGCCAGGGATGATGCTCTTGAGGTTGGAGAGCATCTGACAACCGTTACACACCCCCAGGGCCAGGCTGTCGCTGCGCTCGAAGAAGCGCTGGAACTGTTCCCGGGCGCGAGCGTTGAACAGGATGGATTTGGCCCAGCCTTCACCGGCACCCAACACGTCACCGTAGGAGAAGCCGCCACAGGCCACCAGCCCCTGGAACTGCTCCAGGGTCAGACGGCCCTCGAGGATGTCGCTCATGTGTACGTCCACGGCATCAAAGCCGGCACGGTCGAAGGCGGCCGCCATCTCCACGTGGGAGTTGACTCCCTGCTCCCGCAGAATGGCCATCTTCGGCGCATTGCCCTTGAGGATAAAGGGTGCAGCCACATCCTCGGCAGGATCGAAGCTCAGATCGACGGACAGGCCTGGGTCCTCGGCATTGAGTTTGGCCTGATGCTCCTCTTCGGCACACTGGGGATTGTCACGCATGGACTGCATGCGCAGGGTGGTTTCTGCCCAGACACCGCGCAACTCGGTGCGACTCTCATCCAGCAAGGTGTGCTCGCCACGACGCAGGATCAGGCGCTCGCCGTCGTTGACCGAACCGATCACCTGGCAGCAATCGGCCAGGCCATGGTCCGCCAGCACTGACTTTACCTGGGCCAGACGATCTTCTGCCACCTGAACCACGGCGCCCAGCTCTTCGTTGAACAGCACCGCCAGATCATCTCCGGCCAGGGCACTCAGATCCACATCCAGGCCCGCCTTACCGGCGAAGGCCATCTCCGCCAAGGTAACGAACAGACCGCCGTCGCCCTTGTCGTGGTAGGCGAGCAGCGCCTTATCGGCGATCAGCCCCTGGATGGCATTAAAGAACCCCTTAAGCAGTTCAGGCTGGTCCACATCCGGCGCCTGGTTGCCCAGCTGGTTGTAGACCTGCGCCAGGGCAGAACCGCCGAGACGCTGCTTGCCATTGCCCAGGTCGATATAGAGCAGCTTGCTGTCACCCTTGTCCAGGCGCAGCTGAGGGGGCAGGGTGTCACGTACATCCTCGACCCGGCCGAAGGCGGTGATCACCAGTGACAGAGGCGAGGTCACGCTCTTGTTCTCACCCTGGTCTTCCCAGGCGGTCTTCATGGACATGGAGTCCTTGCCCACCGGGATGGTCAGTCCCAGGGCCGGACACAGCTCCTCACCCACCGCCTTCACCGCCTCATAGAGACCGGCGTCTTCCCCTGGGTGACCGGCAGCGGCCATCCAGTTGGCGGACAGCTTGATGTGGGCCAGGGAACCGATATGGGCACTGGCGATGTTGGTCAGGGACTCACCCACCGCCATGCGGGCAGAAGCGCCATAGTTGATCAGCGCCAGGGGCGTACGCTCACCCATGGACATCGCTTCACCATGGTAGCTGTCCAGGGCGGCGGCAGTGACCGCACAGTTGGCCACAGGCACCTGCCAGGGGCCCACCATCTGATCCCGGGCCACCAGACCAGTCACCGAGCGGTCACCGATGGTGATCAGGAAGGTCTTCTCCGCCACGGCGGGCAGACGCAGGACCCTGCGCACCGCTTCCTTCAGTTCCATGGCGCCGGTGTCCAGATCCGGAGAGGCACACTGGGCGGAACTGACCTCTCGATGCATCTTGGGCGCCTTGCCCAGCAGCACCTCCATGGGCATGTCGATGGGCGTGTTGTCGAAATGGCTGTCTTCCAGCACCAGTTGCAGCTCTTCGGTGGCTTCACCGATCACCGCATAGGGCGCGCGCTCACGGCGACAGATGGCGTCGAACCTGTCCAGGTCCTCGGCAGCCACCGCCATCACGTAACGCTCCTGAGATTCGTTACACCAGATCTCCAGAGGCGACATGCCAGGCTCGTCGTTGGGCACGTCCCGCAGGCGGAAACGGCCGCCGCGACCACCGTCATCCACCAGCTCAGGCATGGCGTTGGAGAGACCGCCGGCGCCCACGTCGTGGATAAAGGCGATGGGGTTGTCGTCACCCAGCTGCCAACAGCGATCGATCACCTCCTGACAGCGACGCTCGATCTCCGGGTTTTCCCGCTGGACCGAGGCAAAGTCCAGGTCCTCGGAGGATTGACCGGAGGCCATGGAGGAAGCGGCGCCGCCCCCAAGGCCGATGTTCATCGCCGGACCGCCGAGGACGATAAGCTTGGCGCCGACGGGGATCTCCCCCTTCTGCACGTGATCCTCGCGGATGTTACCCAGGCCGCCCGCCAGCATGATCGGCTTGTGGTAGCCACGCACCTCGGTGCCGTTAAAGCTGGTCACCTCCTGCTCATAGGTACGGAAGTACCCCAGCAGGGCAGGACGACCAAACTCGTTGTTGAAGGCGGCGCCGCCCAGTGGCCCCTCCATCATGATCTCCAGAGGGGTCACGATGCGATCCGGCTTTCCGTAGGGCTGCTCCCAGGGCTGTTCGAAGCCGGGAATGTTCAGATTGGACACGGTAAAGCCGGTCAGGCCCGCCTTGGGCTTGGAGCCCCGGCCCGTGGCACCCTCGTCGCGGATCTCACCGCCGGAGCCTGTGGCTGCCCCGGGGTAGGGGCTGATGGCGGTTGGGTGGTTGTGGGTCTCCACCTTCATCAGAATGTGCACCGGCTCCTGGTGATAACGGTAGCTGCCGGCATCATCGGGGAAGAAACGACCCGCTTCCGAGCCCACCATCACCGCGGCATTGTCCTTATAGGCGGACAGGACGTTTTCCGGATTCTGCTCGAAGGTGTTCTTGATCATCTTGAACAGAGACTTGGGCTGAACCTCACCGTCGATGGTCCAGTCCGCATTGAAAATTTTATGGCGACAGTGCTCCGAGTTTGCCTGGGCAAACATGTAGAGCTCAATGTCGTTGGGGTTACGCCCCAAGCGGGTGAAATTCTCCACCAGGTAATCGATCTCATCCTCTGCCAGAGCCAGTCCCATATTGACGTTGGCCTGGGCCAGGGCGTCTCTGCCACCACCCAGAACGTCCACGGACTTAAGCTGTGCCGGTTCGGCGCTGACAAACAGGGCATCGGCCGCTTCAAAGCTGTCCAGCACCGCTTCCACCATGCGGTCATGGATAAGGTTAAGCAGCTGCTTTTGCTGCTCGCCATCGAGCTCTCCCTCGAGGGTCAGGTACCAGGCAACACCTCGCTCCAACCGCTTAACCCCTTCCAGGCCGCAGTTGTGGGCAATGTCGGTGGCCTTGGAGGACCAGGGAGAGATGGTGCCGGGTCTGGGTACCACCAGGAACAGCTTGCCTTCAGGCTCGTGCTGTTCCAGCCGAGGTCCATAGGTTAATATCTGTTCAAGGTGTTGAGTTTGCTCAGAATTGAGCGGCGAGGCGAGGTGGGCAAAGTGGCAGTATTCCGCATAGAGATCGGACACGGGAAGTTTCGCGTTCTGGCAAGCCGATAGCAGCTTGTGGACCCGAAACGCGGACAGCGCCGGCGCGCCGCGGAGGATCTTAATCACGGTATTTTTTACCTTATATAGTTTTGTGTAGGGCTCAATACCGGGAGCGAAATCCGAACCGGATCACAATTCCCGGCATCAAAGGTGGCGACATTATAGTGGAAAGGTCGGTCGCAAAACAGTCTACAATGAGCGGAAGATGACGAAGAATTCAGATGGATGCATAACCATGAGGGGTTTACTGGCTGTAACGCTGCTGACCCTGGCCGGATGCCTTCCGCTGGAGTATCAGCAGCCTCAGCGAACCGAGCCTGAACCAGACCGTCCCTTGAGGGTCGGTACCCTGTATGGGCCCACCACCTATGTGGTGGGGACGGCGGGTGCCCAGGGCCTGGATTACGAGCTGGCCCGGGGGTTCGCCCTGCACCTGGGCCAGGAACTGGCGATCACCCCCTACTCCTCTCTGCCGGAGATGTTTAACGACATGAGCCAGGGCAAACTGGATCTCATCGCCTCCAGCCTCACCGACACCCATCTCAACCGCAGTTTCTGGCGCTTCGGCCCCCCCATCTATCGCACCCAGGTACAACTGGTCTATCGCCGGGGTCACCCCAAGCCCGGCTCACTGGCCGAACTCACGGATCCGCTAATGGTGATGGCCGGCTCAAACCATGCAGAGATTTTGGCCGCCGAGCAGCAACGAGGCCAGACGGCGCTGCAGTGGCAGGAAACCACTGAGTATGCCGCCCACGAACTGCTCTCCATGGTGGCCTCCGGCGAACTGGCCTACACCCTGTCCGACGACAAGACCCTGGCAGCCAGCCGCCGGTTGCACCCCGAACTGGCCGCGGCCTTCAGCCTGGGTGGCGAGCAGGAGGTCGGCTGGGCCCTGCCGGAGGAGCACAGCCACAAGTTGTTGTCCGAGTTGCTGGACTACTGGGATAAACTGAAACAGGCGGGCACCCTCAAGCAACTGGAAGAGAAGTATTTCGGCCACATGGAGCGGTTCGATTATGTGGATACCCGCGCCTTCATCCGGGCGGTGGAGACCAAGTTGCCCAAGTATGAACCCTGGTTCAAGGAATACTCGGGCATCCTCGACTGGCGACAGCTGGCCGCCGTGGCCTATCAGGAGTCCCACTGGAACCCCAAGGCGCGCTCCCCCACAGGGGTTCGGGGGTTGATGATGCTGACCCAGTCCACCGCCAAACGGGTTGGGGTCCGCGACAGGCTCAACCCCGAACAGAGCATACGGGGCGGCAGTGACTATCTGCACGATCTGCTCAAACGACTGCCCGCCTCCATTCCGGACCCCGAGCGGCTGTGGTTTGCCCTAGCCGCCTACAACATCGGCCTGGGACATGTGGAGGATGCCCGGGTGATCGCCCAGCGCCATGGCCTCAACCCCAGCAGTTGGGCCGACGTCAAATCTGTCCTGCCCAAACTGACCCAGAAACGCCACTACCAGCGTACCCGCTACGGTTTTGCACAGGGTGGGGTCGCCGCTCACTATGTGGACAACATCAAGCGTTACTACGACACCCTGGTCCTGCTGGAGACCCATATGCCGCCCTCAACAGGAAACCCCTTGGACCTGGCTAACAATCGCGAGTGATCTGGCTCAGGTTTCCCCACTTTTCCCCAGAGATTTCTGTTAACGACCCAACTTTTACAGGCGTCAGGGGTTGAAATTGCCAAGAGTCGTAGCTATCTCTTATATCAAGGGACAAATCAAAGGTTTGTCCCTTGGTTTTTAGGGGCATTGATGCCGCCATCCCAGTTTTAGTTTAAACAGTGATCGAAATCGGACGCCTTTGGGAACCAAAGTCGCAACAAGAGCTCAAAACCGATGTCATCGAACTGCAAACAGATGAGGATAGGGTCCACATAGAGAAAATAGAAAGGAGGAGAGAGAAATGTTAAGAACTCCAGCACGTCGCCGTAAAGCCCTGAGCAGCCTGTCCGAGCGCAGGAGGGCATTGAGAAAGCGCGACCACATGAAAATTCTGCACCGTAGCAAGGTCTTCCTTCAGGAAGCGTCTTCAGAAGCCCTCTGAGCCAGTTTCAAGGCTTTCTTTTCCGCCCTGCGCCGCTTGAAAAAGTCACTCAGCTGTTGTGCGCAGGGCTCGGCCAACACCCCCCCGATAACCTCAACCTGATGATTGAGCGCTGGATGGCGAAGCAGGTCCATCACACTGCCTGCCGCTCCGGTTTTGGGATCGGACGCCCCAAAGACCACGGTCCCCACCCGGGCATGCACCAGGGCTCCGGCGCACATGGGACAGGGCTCCAGGGTCACATACAGGGTGGTATCCAGCTGGCGATAGTTCTCCAGCTTAGCCCCAGCCTGACGCAGGCACTGCATCTCTGCATGGGCAGAAGGGTCGTGATCGACGATACTGCGGTTGTACCCCTCGGCCACCACCTCACCCTGCTTCACCAGCACTGCACCCACAGGCACCTCGCCGAGGGCTTCCGCTTCAGCCGCCAGCTCCATCGCCCGGCGCATCCAGTGTTGATGATCGTTCACCCGTCTCTCCAACTGCCAATTAGGGGGCGCCTATTGTAATCAGCGCTCCCGGTTTGCGCCAGTCGGCCCGGACTCAGGCGGGCTGCCACAGCTCCACCTTGTTGCCCTCGGGGTCGACAAACCAGCCAAACTGGCCATAGGATTCCTTGACGATCTCCCCCACCAGGGTGGCCCCTCCCGCTTCCACCTGAGCCAGTGCCGCCGGCAGGTCATCCACCACCAGGTTGAACATAAAAGGGCGATCCGAAGGCTGAAAATACTCGGTATCCTCACCGAACGGACACCATACCGTCAGGCCGTTCTGTGGCATGCTGGCCGGCGAAAAATCGGCACCGTATTCCCCCACCTCCATGCCCAGGTGATCCCGGTACCACTGTCCCAACAGCTTGGGGTTCTGGCTCTTAAAGAAGATCCCCCCGACGCCCATTACCTTTGCCATAACCCCTCCACAGGGTTGGTTGCCATTGATTGGTGGCAGCGACACTAATTCCAGCGAAACCACCTGGCCCCGACGAATATCGCCACGGCCGATATGATGATCAGGGCCATCCAGTGAGGCAGCAGCCCGCCGACCCCGACTCCGTCAATAATAATGGCACGGCTGGCCGCATTGAGGTGAGAGAGTGGCAGCAGGTTGGCCAGGGCCTGAATCCAGGGCGCAGTGCCCTCCAGGGAAAACCACACCCCGGACAAAAACATCATCGGCCAGGCAATCAGGTTCAGCACCCCGTTGCCAAACTCCTCGGAACGGGTTCGACAGGCCACCAGCAGGCCGATGCTAACCAAAGAGAGAGCCCCCAGCAGGGCGGTAACAAACAGCAGAATCAAACTGCCATTGATGGGAATGGAGAACATCAGGGTGCAGGCAACGAACACCAGGGTGGCGGTGGCCATCATCAACAGCAACCGGCTGCAGATCTGCGACAAGATGAAGACCCAGGGCTTCATCGGCGTCGCCTGGTAGCGTTTGAGCACGCCGTTCTTTCTGTATCTGACGATGACATAGCCCACCCCATAGAGGCCGGAAAACATCATGTTCATGCCGATGACTCCGGGCATCAGCCAATCGATATAGCGCACCGCCTCCCCCTGCACCTGAGTGGCAGGCAGCTCCCCCACCTCAGCCTTGAGGATCCGCTCCGCCAGATAGCCCTTCATGGAGTCCGGGTTCACCACATACCCCTGTTCGGTCAGCAGCAGATCCAGTTGGTGGCGACCCACCTTGGTCAACGCCAGCTGCTGATCCTCATAGGGGATCAGTTGCAGATAGCGGGTCTGTTTCAAGGTATCCAGATAGGCGGGCTGCCCCACCACCCCCAGTTTGTACTCAGGTTTATCGGTGTCGGAGAAGGCGATGCCAAAGCCTACGATCAGCATCAGGGGAAACATCAGGCTCCAACCAAGGGCGGACCTGTCCCGGACAAACTCCAGGTTACGGGCATGGATCAGTGCCAGCAGACTGCGCATGGTCAGCTCCTCAATTGATGTCCGGTGAGTTTCAGGAAAAGATCTTCCAGGTTGGGACGGCGAACATTCAGGCCGGTAATGTCGACGTTGCGCTGTTGCAACTCGGTGAGTACCTGATTGACGTCATCGGTGTGGTACTCCTGTCGGCCGTTGCGCTTAAGCCAGGGCTTGGCCCAACTCTTCCCCAGTGGCAGCTCGGCGGGCAGGCTCACCAGTCGGGCACAAAACTCCTGCTCAATCAGCCTCAGGGGCGTATCCTCGCGCAGCACACGCCCATGGTCCATGATGGCGATGCGATCGCACAGCTGCTCCGCCTCATCCATGTAATGGGTGGTCAGCAGTATGGTGGTGCCGGTATCCCTGACGGCGCGGATCAACGACCAGAAGTTGTGCCTGGCCTGAGGATCCAGGCCTGTGGTGGGCTCGTCCAGAAACAGCAACCTGGGCCGATTGATCAGTGCCAGGGCCAGCAGCAATCGCTGCCGTTGCCCGCCGGACAGGGTCTGGTGGCGCTGCTCGAGCAACTCTTCGAGGCGGCAGATCCGAATCAGATCCTCCCGTTCCCAAGTGGTGTGATAGAGACTGGCAAACAGGGTCAGGCAATCACTGACCGACAGATGTTCCGGCAATGCCGTCGCCTGGAACTGGATGCCGATCTGCTGGCGATAATCCCCTTTCAGGGGTTCGCCCTCGAACAGGATGTCACCGGAGGTCGGCGTTAAAATCCCCTCCAGCATCTCCAATGTGGTGGACTTACCCGCACCATTTGGTCCCAGAAGACCGAAACACTCCCCCTCGCGCAGCACCAGACTCAGGTGGTCCACTGCGGTGAGATCCCCAAACCGTTTCACTAACTTTCGAGCTTGCAGCAAATTTGGTGGGTTTTGTGCCCTGGTTCTCTCCTGCACAAGCCACTCCTTGACTTCCATTTTCCCTAAAGCATTAAATGCAGAAAAACGGCTGGCTTGCAATGGAACCGGTTGGGGCCTTTGTGGGCATCAAAGATAATGACAGGCCGTATCGCTCCAAGATGAGCCAAACCTGTGTGCTGGCCCGTTTTTTCCGGGCTGATATAAAAAAGGCTCATCGAAATGAGCCAAACGTGTGTGCTAACTACACGTGAAGATGGATGACCGGGAATCGTTCCCCCTTTGTGTGCGGGGGAGTCGTCCCACAGAGCCAGGGATGGAGACTCTGCATCGGGAGGCGGGGGCTGTGGCCCCCGCCCCGGTGCGTCTTTTCGCACCGGCGCGTCCTGTCGAATCCGGTCAACTACCCCTTAGTCCAGCATGTATACGGTCATGGAGCAGGCGCCGTGGGCACCAATTACCAGGGCCTGTTCAATATCGGCGGTCTTGGAAGGACCGGCGATAAAGGCACCATGCTGACCAGACTCCAGCTTCACGTTCTTAACCACTTCGTGCATGTTGGCAACCAGGGTGTCCGCCTTCACCACTACCGCCAGGTTCTCGGTAATGTAGGGCAGTACCCGGTGACCGCTGGCAGTTTCGCGAACGAATACCGCGCCATTTTCAGCAACCGCAGCCTCGGCATCGACCAGGGCCAGATCCAGATCCTGCAGAGTGTGAGGCTTGGCATCCAGTTCACGGTTGCCGTTCAGGCCTTCAACACGGCAGACCACTGACTGACCGTCGGCCATCGCCTTGTCCAGGTGCGCCTGTACTTCACTGAGCTCCTTAACGCGAACCAGAGTGCCGCCTACCTTGGTCAGGTTGGCTTCGTACTGACCCATCAGGTCTTCGTTGTTGGGCTCGATGGTGATCGAAGGCATGGGTGCATCGGGCAGGTTGCACTTATCCAATGCGGCAAAAATTGCGTCACGGCTAGACATTATTTGTTCTCCCGGTTTTTCTTGAACCACGCTTCGAAGGAGCCGGTGTTAGGTGCTTTAGGCAGTTCACGGTGTTTGGTCCAATCCATGCCGAAAGGCTTCATCAGAGCATCAGGCAGGATACGCAGGGCGGTACGGGCGCTGGCCATACCCAGGTTCAGCATGGTTTCGTTGGCCATGAACTTACCAACCCAAGGCATGTAGCCAGACTTACCGTAAGGCAGTTTGCCCTGCTCGGAGTGGATGCGACGCCACTTGAAGATGATCTTGTCCAGAGGCACCTTGGTGGGGCACACCTGAGTACAGGAACCACACAGGGAACAGGCCCAGGCCAGGGAGTGAGTTTCGTCATCACCGGCGCTTACGGCAATACCGATGGGGCCAGGGATCAGCGCGTTGTAGCTGAAGCCGCTGGAACGACGGTATACCGGACAGGTGTTCAGACAGCCACCACAGCGGATACACTTGTAGGCTTCCGCCAGCAGTTCGTCCTGGAACAGTTTGGTGCGACCGTTGTCCACCAGTACCACGTGCATCTCACCGCCCTCTTTAGGGCCCTTGTAGAAAGTGGTGTAGGAGGTGATGGGCTGGCCGGTAGCGTTACGAGCCAGGGTACGGGACAGCACGCTGGCCGCATCCATGTTGGGTACGATCTTATCGATACCCATGCAGTGGATCTGAACCTTAGGCAGGTTCACACCCATGTCGGCGTTACCTTCGTTGGTGGCGATGGCAACGGCGCCTTCGCTGGCTACCGCCATGTTCACACCAGTCAAGCCGGCATCGGCTTCCAGGAACTTCTGACGCAGGTGAGCACGGGCTTGCTTGGTCAGATAGGTCGGGCAGGATGCGCCCTTCTCGGAACCGATCTTGCGGTGGAACAGCTCGCCAACCTCCTCTTTCTTCAGGTGGATGGCAGGTACCACGATGTGGCTGGGTGGCTGCTCGTTCAGCTGGATGATGCGCTCACCCAGGTCGGTATCGATGACGTCGATGCCGCGCTCGATCAGGTAAGGGTTCAGGTGACATTCCTCGGTCAGCATGGACTTGGACTTCACCAGATTCTTAACGTTGTGCTTGGCCAGGATGCCATGGACGATTTCGTTGTGCTCTTTGGCGTCTTTCGCCCAGTGCACCACGATGCCGTTCTTCTTACAGTTGGCCTCAAACTCGGTCAGGTAATGCTTGAGGTTGGCCAGAGTATGCAACTTGTACTCAGAGCCCAGCTGCTTGAGATCTTCCCACTCGGGCTGTGAATCTGCGGCCAGGTCACGCTTGTGACGCAGGTTCCACAGAGCTTTGTCGTGCCAGTTTACGCGGTCTACGTCGCGGTTAAACTTCTCAGCCGCACTGGCATGAGACTCGATTCCACCAATCAGTGCCATGATCGTCGCTCCTTACAGTGCTTGGTTGAGCAGTTCTGCGATGTGCAGAGTTTCCACGGGGTGCCCCTCACGACGGATAACGCCGTCCAGGTGCAAAAGACAGGATGGGTCGAAGCCCACCACGTAGCGGGCGCCGGTGTTGGCGTGCGCCTGTGCCTTGTCTTTACCCATTTTGCCGGACACTGCACCTTCATCCAGGGCGAAGGTACCGCCGAAGCCACAACATTCGTCCTGACGCTCAGGGTAGGCGATGTCGATGCCTTCGATGCGGGACAGCAGGGCTTCCACTTTGTTGTAACGACCGCTCCCCTTGATTTCAGAAGGCGTGGCCAGGTCCAGCATACGGATACCGTGACAGGACATCTGCAGGCTGATTTTGTGGTTGAAGGGCTTGTTGAAGCGCTCCAGACCGTGGATGTCGTGCAGGAACTCGGTCAGCTCCTTCAGCTTGCCGATCACAGCGGTAGCTTCTGGGCTGCAGTCGAACTCGTGGAAGTTCTCCTTGGCGGCGATCATGCAGGAGGCCGCTGGACATACGATGTAATCGCAGTCGATGCCTTTGAAGGCGTTCAGCAGTTTCAGCGTGGTTTTTTTCGCATCCTCGAAGCAACCGGAGTTGGTCATAGGTTGACCGCAGCAGGTTTGCCCCTCGGGGAGGATGACCTGATGCCCCAGCTTCTCAAGAAGCTCTACCGTGGCGATGCCCACATTAGGTTGCATGTGGTTCACCAGGCAAGGGATGAACAAGGCGATTTTCATTATATTCTCCGCTGTGTGTGTGTCGGCAGTTTTGGCGGAGTCTAAAGGTGGCCCCCAGGACAGACTGTGACCCAGGTATCACTTATTGCCGGGCTGAATTTGGTTAAATTTATGTAAAATCAGGTTCACAATTATGAAAGAAACCACAAAATGCAACATTTGACGATCATATAAAGCCACATTTCATCACACAAACTTAACCAGGGGAAAATTGGTTTGACCAAGAGCCCGACTGTTTTCACCTTAACCCAACCATCAAATAACATCCCCGCAACCCAGCATCGACCATTTTTCGCTCGACAGTGCGATCGCGATCACACAATAATAGCAGATGAACGACTGGATTTACCGAAGCTCATTTGACGCAGATTCTTGTCGGGTCATTTTGTCCCAAGGGCGATTCAAAGAACACTTTTTGAGCACTTTTAGAGGACAGGTCAGGGCTCGAGATTGCCCAGACATCCGCCATAGATTGCCGAAATTCCGCCCGGAAAAAGCACAAAAAGCCTCCACAAGGGAGGCTTTTTCATCAGCTAGGGAGGCCACAATTACGCGTATCCAGTGGCCACCAAAACAATCACGGCAGTCGCTGTGGTCAGGGCAGGGTCACCTGCATATCCCCGGTCACCCTGGAGGCGCAGGCCAGGAAATACCCCTCCTCCAGCTCCTGTGGCGTCAGGGGACCCACAGAGGTTCGCTCCAGCTTCTCTCCGTCGCCTTTGCACTTACAACTGCCACAGACGCCGGCACGACAAGCGGCGAAGATCGGCAGACCACCCGCCTCCAGCGCCTCCAGAACCGTCTGAGAGCCATCGATGTTAACGGCCTTGTCTGCCACAGTCAGAGTGTGTCCAGCCCCCTCTGAGGCCGGTTCAGGTCCATTATCGCCGGAAACCGGGGCAAACATCTCATGGAACACTCGCTCGGGGTCCACACCCAGAGCATCAAACCAGCCGTGCGCAGCTTCCATATAGCCCTGGGGCCCGCACATCAAAATGGTGCGCTCCCGAATGTCAGTGGTCAGAGAGAGCAGCAGACGAGCGTCCAGTTGTCCATCCAGTTGACCGCTTTCGGCTCCCTCGGAGACCACCCAGCACAGACGCAGATTAGGGTGCGCCTGGGCCAGTTGCTCCAGCTCCCGGGGGAAGATGCGATCCGCCGGAGTGCGGGCGCTGTGGACAAAGACGATGTCCGCATCCGGATCCGCCTGAAGACGGGCCCTGAGCATGGAGTAAACCGGGGTAATGCCACAGCCGGCACTGAGCATCAGCAGCTTGCCCTGTTGGGCGTACTGGTAGTGAAACTCTCCCCCTGCCGACAGGGTGGCAAAGTTATCCCCTACCCTGGCATTGTCCGCCAGATAGTTGGAGACCAGTCCGCCACTGACCCGCTTGATGGTCAGGGCGTAGCGGTTGTCACCTGGGATGGAAGCCAGGCTGTAACAGCGGCTGTGGCTGTCGCCATCGATCTCCACCTGCAGTGGCAGGAACTGGCCGGGAATAAAGTCGATGGGCTGGTCCGACTCGAACAGGTAGGTGTTCACGTCGTGGGTTTCCGCCCGGATCTCTGTGCAGGTCAGCTGCATCTATACCTCTCCTGTAGGAAGAAAAGGGGAGCCGTGCTCCCCTTTGCCTTAGATCTTGGGGGTTAGCCCAGGATGTCCGCCATGTCCTGCTCCACGGTGGTGGTCAGACGCAGGCCGGTCTGCTCATGCAGGTGGTTGATCAGGTTGGGGGTCAGGAAGCCGGGTACGGTAGGACCGACGCGGATATCCTTGATACCCAGAGCCAGCAGGGTCAGCAGGATGGCAATCGCCTTCTGCTCGAACCAGGACAGAATCAGGGACAGAGGCAGGTCGTTTACGCCGCACTCGAAGGTCTCGGCCAGAGCCAGGGCCAGCTGAATGGCGGAGTAGGCATCGTTGCACTGACCCACATCCAGCAGACGGGGGATGCCGTTGATGTCACCGAACTCCAGGTCATTGAACTTGAACTTACCGCAAGCCAGTGTCAGCAGCAGGGTGTCCTGAGGTGCCGCCTTGGTGAACTCGGTGAAGTAGTTGCGCTCCTGCTTGTCGCCGTCACAGCCGCCGACCAGGAAGAAGTGACGGATGTTGCCGGCCTTCACCTGCTCAACCACGGCCGGAGCAGCTGCCATCAGGGCGTTACGGGCAAAGCCGGTCATGGTGTAGTGAGGGATCTCGTCATACTTGAAGCCTTCACATTCCAGAGCCTTGGCAATCACCTCGGCGTAATCCTGTCCGGTGTGGTGAGTCACACCAGGCCAGCCTACGATGTTGCGGGTAAACAGACGGTCAGCGTAAGAACCTGGGTTGGGATCGATCAGACAGTTGGAGGTCATCACGATGGCACCGGGGAAGTTGGCAAACTCCTTCTGCTGGTTCTGCCAGGCGGAACCATAGTTGCCTACCAGGTGGGGGTATTTGCCACCCAGCTCTGGGTAAGCGTGGGCAGGCAACATCTCACCGTGGGTGTAGACGTTGATGCCCTTGTCTTTGGTCTGCTCCAGGATGTGCTGCAGGTCAATCAGATCGTGACCGGACACCAGGATAGCCTTGCCGGCAACGGGCTTCATGTTCACCTTGGTGGGTTCCGGGTGACCAAACGCTTCGGTTTCGCCCGCGTCCAGCATCTCCATCACCTTGAAGTTCAGGTGACCACAGGCCATGGCCAGCTCCAGCAGCTCGTTCAGATCGCTTGGGTCTTCACCCAGGCGAGCCATGATGCGGTGGAACTCACCGTATACTGCCTCATCCTGCTTCTTCAGGATTCGGGCGTGTTCCATATAGGCAGCCACACCCTTCAGGCCGTAGAGCACCAGCAGACGCAGGCCAACAATGTCCTCGCCCACGTCGTTCAGGCCACGGTTTACCGCAGTGGCAGGCGCCTGACTCAACATGGCGGCCTTCTCGGCGGAGATTTCGAACTGAGCGGCACCGGCCAGCATCTTGGGCTCAACACCCTTAACGGTACAGGCGGCTTCATAAGCCGCCTTCAGACGCGCCTTGGTGTCGATCGCCTTGGCGGTGTACTCAATCAGACGGCTCTCATCGAAGTTCACGTTGGTCAGGGTAGAGAAGAAAGCCTGGGGAATGTACGCGTCTGCATCGGCATCCACCACACCCACTTCGCGGGCGGCATGGGCGTAGGCGCTTACGCCTTGCAGCATGTAGACCAGCACGTCCTGAAGATCAGAAATCTCAGCAGTCTTACCGCACATGCCCATGGCATATTGACAGCCATTTCCCACTGGGGTCTGCATGGTTTGCTCACATTGAATACAAAACACGGTGGCGCTCCTTTAAAGTTATATCTATTATGCATGTTTTAGTGCGGCCAGCTTAAAATATCCCCTGATCTCAATAAAGGTATTTTTAATGCAACTTTGCATTGCCTTGACTCGGATCAAATTTATTCCCCTCTATGAGAATTCGAACTTCAGTTTTTTCAGCGATTTCGAAGCCTCTGACTTAGAGCGGTTGAATACCGACCACCGCCCATTAAGATGGTGCGACAAGAAAATCACCAAGGAAGACCATGAAACACCTGCTCGCCGCCGCCCTGCTGCCCATGACGACTTTCGGCCAATATCTCAACGATCCCATCCTGCCGCCCCAGCACCCCTGGCAAGGTGCCAGCGAAATGTTGCAGTTGCCTGCCTCCGATCCCCTCGCCACCCCGGGTGAGCAAAGCGGCCTGATCCAGAGCCCGGATTACCAGGAAACCTTCCAATGGCTCGATGGCCTGATTGGCCGCTCCCCCAAACTCAGTAAGGTCAGCCTCGGCACCTCGCCCCAGGGCCGCGAGATCTGGATGGTGGTTGCTGCCGGTGACGGAGCGGCCACGCCGGAAGAGCTTATGGCGAACGGCAATCCCACCCTGCTGGTGCAGGCGGGAATCCATGCCGGGGAGATCGATGGCAAGGATGCAGGCATGATGCTGCTGCGGGATATGGCGCTGGGCAAGAAAGGCAAGCTGCTCGATGGTGCCAACCTGCTGTTCGTCCCCATCTTCAATGTGGATGGCCATGAGCGGCGGGGTCCCTACAACAGGGTGAACCAGAGAGGACCCGAAGTGATGGGCTGGCGAACCACGGCCACCAATCTCAACCTCAACCGGGACTATGCCAAGGCGGACACCCCTGAGATGCAGGCGATGATCACCGCCCTCAACCTGTGGAACCCCCTCCTATATATAGATGTGCATGTGACCGACGGCATCGACTACCAGTACGACGTCACCTATGGCTACAATCTGGCGGTGGGACACAGCCCGGCCACCTACCGCTGGCTGGAAAACACCTACCGCCCCTCGGTCGACCGGGCCCTGAGCCAGGCAGGACACATTCCCGGGTCCCTGGTGTTTGCCATGGACAACACCGACATGAGCCAGGGGCTGAGTCTGTGGAACCCGTCCCCGCGTTACTCCAACGGCTATGGCGACGTTCGTCATCTGCCCACCATCCTGATTGAAAACCACAGCCTCAAACCCTTCCGTCAGCGGGTCCTGGGTACCTATGTGATGCTGGAGCACACTCTGACGCTGCTGGCAGATAGGAGTGAAGAGCTGCGCCAGGCGGTGAAACAGGACCAGGCCCGCCGGCCGGATCCGGTGATCCTCACCTGGGAGAGCGAACGTCAGCCTCAAGGCTGGGATTTCAAGGGGATTGGTTACACCACAGAGATCAGCGAGGTGAGTGGCGCCCGGGTGATTCGCTGGAGTGGCGAACCCAAACTCTATCCCAAGCTGCCGGTCACCGGACGCACCAAGGCCGGGATCCACCGAGCCCGACCTGCGGCCTACTATATACCTGCCCAATGGCAACTGGTGGTGGAGAGGTTGCAGCTGCACGGCATCCAGATGACTCAACTGTCAGAGCCGGTCACTCAGACACTGAGCTCCTACAGCCTGAAGCATCAGTTCTCAGGCAAGGATTACGAAGGGCGACAGCGCGTGTCCGTCACCGCCACCGAACACTTGGGCCGCCACAACCTACCCAAGGGGACCTGGCGGGTCACTACAGACCAGCCACTGGGGGAATTGGCCATCCAGTTACTGGAACCCGAGGCAACCGATTCCCTGCTGCAGTGGGGATTTTTCAATACCATCTTCACCCGCACCGAATATATCGAACAGTACGCCGTCGAACCCATGGCGCAAAAAATGCTGGAAAGTGATCCTGATTTGAAAAAGGCCTTTTCTCAAAAATTGGCGGCGGATCCCAATTTTGCAAATAACCCTCAGGCCAGACTCCGCTGGTTTTATGAGAATAGTTCCTATTACGACAAGGAATACCAACGCTATCCAGTATTACGAAAACTCAATCCGTAATACTTTGCGATAATCTTTTTCGAGAGCCAATGATTTATTTTAATTGGCTCTTTTTTCCAGATTTCAAAGAAATAAAAAACGTGAGTCTAAAAAAGATTGAGAAAAATCAAAAAAGGATAAAAGTCTCCAAAAACGACCCAAAGTGACAGGGTTCACAGACAAAATGTCGCACATATTGATCCGCGAAACAGCCAATTTCAGATGTGGGAAGACACATTTTGACCATGCGCCTCTAACAAACTTCTTTCACTTTCAACCCCAAAAACACGACAAAAAATATGGTTCATGGCCAAATATCCAAAAAACCATGATCTGAATCACGGCAACAGACTGTTAACAGCCAGGCCTGAGAAGATATCTCCTCAATATTGATCTCGGTCATTATGTCCAACATCGAATTCCATACACTTTGCATGGCAATCCCGTGTACCCAATGCAAGGATTAAAAAATATGGGACAGTACGACGCTTTATTCTCGCGGGGAAAAAAGCGACTTTCCGAGTTGAAGAAACTCAACGCGGTTAAGTCCACTCCGCTGATGCAACGCCTCGAGAGCCAGGGCATCTCCCGCCGGGAGTTCATGACCTGGTCCGCACAGGTAACCGCTATGCTTTCTCTGCCACTCTCCTTCAGCCCACTGGTGGCCGAAGCGGCAGAGGTCGCCGATCGTGTGCCGCTAATCTGGCTGCACATGGCCGAATGTACCGGTTGTTCCGAATCCCTGATTCGCTGTGACACCCCCTCCATCGACAGTGTCCTCTTCGACCACATCTCTCTGGAATACCATGAGACCCTGATGGCAGCCGCTGGCTGGCAGGCTGAAGAGAACCTGGAGCACGCACTGGAAGCCTATAAAGGCGGCTATGTGCTGGCTGTAGAGGGTGCAATCCCCACCGCCGACAATGGTCACTACCTGACCGTAGGCTGTAAGGGCCACACCGGTACCGAAATCATTCACCACGCAGCCGAAGGCGCCGCCGCCATCGTTTCCGTGGGTACCTGTGCCGCCTTCGGTGGTGTTCAGGCCGCCGCGCCAAACCCAACCGATGCCAAGGGCGTTGACCAGGTTGTTCACAAGCCCGTTGTGAACCTGGGTGGCTGTCCCCCAAGTGAGAAGAACATCGTGGGTACCCTGATGTACTTCGTCATGTTCGGCAAACTGCCTCCAATGGACATGTACGGTCGTCCCAAGTGGGCCTACGGCGCACGTGTTCACGACAACTGTGAGCGCCGCGGTCGTTTCGACGCCGGTGAGTTCGTCGAGAAGTTCGGTGATGAAGGTGCCAAAGAGGGTTACTGCCTGTACAAGGTAGGTTGTAAGGGTCCCTATACCTACAACAACTGCCCCACCGAGCGCTTCAACCACCACACCAGCTGGCCCGTGCTGGCCGGCCACGGCTGTATCGGTTGTTCCGAGCCCAACTTCTGGGACGCCATGGCCGATTTCGAAAAACCCCTGGGTCGCCGCGATATCCACAGCCTGGATAAGACCGCTGACTTTATCGGCACCGCCATTCTTGGCCTGTCGGTAGTAGGTCTCGGTGCCCACGCCGTCGCCGGTGTGTTTGCCAAAGATGTGGAGGATAAGTGATGAGCAAACGTGTTGTAGTCGATCCAATCACCCGGATTGAAGGTCACCTTCGTGTCGAGGTTGAGGTCGATGAAAATAATGTCATCACCAAAGCCTGGTCCGGCTCCACCCTGTGGCGCGGCATCGAAACCATCCTGAAGGGCCGCAGCCCCATGGATGCTGGCCTGCTGGTTCAGCGTATCTGTGGTGTATGTACCTACTCCCACTACCGTGCCAGTATCGAAGCGGTAGAAGACGCTCTGGATCTGAAGATTCCTGAGAACGCCAAGCTGCTGCGCAGCCTGATGCAGTCCTCCCTGTACATGCATGATCACGTGGTGCACTTCTACCACCTGCATGCCCTGGACTGGGTAGACATCGTCTCCGCTCTGAGCGCCGATCCTGCCAAGGCAGCTCAGGTTGCCATGAAGTACAGCGCCACCCCTATCGCCGCTGGCGAAGGTGAACTGCGCGCCGTACAGGAGCGAGTACAGGGTCTGGTTAACACCGGTAAACTGGGTCCATTCGCTAACGCCTACTGGGGCAACGGCACCTACAAGTTCACTCCCGAGCAGAACCTGATCGCCGTATCCCACTACCTGAAGGCCCTGGAAGTTCAGCGTAAGGCTGCCGAGATGCTGGCCATCTTCGGTGGTAAGCAGCCTCACCCACAATCCCTGGTTGTTGGTGGCGTAAGCTGTGTTCGCGACATGCTGTCCCCAGCCCGTCTGCAAGAGTGGAAGCAGAAGCACGCCGAAGTGAACGACTTCATCAACCGTGCCTACCTGCCTGACGTACTGATGGCTGCCGAAGCGTACAAAGAAGAGCCTTCCGTACTGGGTGGCGTGGGCGTGAAGAACTTCCTGGCCGCCGAAGACTTCTACCTGGGCAACGGCGAGTACCTGTTCCAGCAAGGCGTCATCATGAATGGCGACCTGGGCGATGTTCAGGACGTAGACCTGACCCTGATCGAAGAAGACGTGACTCACTCCTGGTACCAGGACGGTGCAGCCCGTCACCCCTATGATGGTGTGACCGAGCCTAACTACACCGGCCTGATCGAGCGTGACACCGTTTACGGCAAGCTGCCTACCTTCGACAACGACGGTAAGTACTCCTGGGTTAAGTCTCCTCGCTACGCTGGCGAGCCCATCGAGGTTGGCCCTCTGTCCAGCCTGCTGGTGGCCTACGCCCGTGGTAACGAGCAAGTGGTTGGCGCCGTTAACGGCCTGCTGGAAGCCACTGGCCTGCCTGTTGAAGCTCTGTTCACCACCCTGGGCCGTACCGCGTCCCGTCTGGTACAGACCATGCTGGTTGCCGAGAACAGCCTGAAGACCTTCGATGCCCTGGTGAGCAACATCCTTGTTGATGAGTCCACCTACATCGAGCCGGTTATCGATCCCAACAAAGAGTACAAGGGTGTGGGTGTGATCGAAGCACCTCGCGGCCTGCTCAGCCACTGGATCCGCATCAAGGGTGGCAAGATCGAGAACTACCAGGCTGTGGTACCCACCACCTGGAACTCCGGTCCTGTGGACGCCAACGGCAAGGTTGGTCCTTTCGAGCAATCCCTGGTTGGCATGAAGCTGGAAGATCCTACCAAGCCTCTGGAGATCATCCGCGTCATCCACTCCTTCGACCCATGTATGGCTTGTGCCGTACACGTGATGGATTACAAAGGCCAGGATCTGGGGCAGTTCCAAGTAGCACCCAACGCCTGCTAAGGAGGAGCTATGTCTAACAAGGTTCCACATTCAAGAGATTACATCTTCACACCGGTGATCCGTATCTGCCATTGGCTGCGTGCGCTCTCCATCGTGTTGCTGGTAATCTCCGGGTTCTACATCTCCTGGCCCTTTTTGGTCCAGTACGGTGGACCCGACAACCTGATGCAAGGCTGGGTGCGCTTCGGCCACCTGGTTGCAGGTTTCATCCTTGTGGCGATCACCATCATTCGCGCCTATCTTTACTTCTTCAGCAAGAGTGATATTGAGCGGCGTTCATTCCGTGATGTGATCAGTCCCAAGAAGTGGATTGAGAACCTGATGGCCTACGGTTACATGGGCAACATGCACAAGTCTGGTGTATACGGACCCCTGCAGTACATGACCTACTTCGCACTGACCATGGTTATCGTGGTGATGTGTGTGACCGGTCTTATCCTGCACGCCCATGTGTATCACGAAGGACTGGGTGGTGCCTTTATGCCCATCGCCGAAGCCCTGATTCCGATGTTCGGAACCCTGGCCTTTGTGCGAGAGCTGCACCACTTCCTGACCTGGGTATTTGTCATCTTCATGGTTATCCATGTATACATGGCTGTATTCAGTGGCATCCGCTTCAAGCACAACTCTGTGGATTCCATTGTGTCCGGTTATGACTACCACCCAATGAAGCACAAGTAATCGATATGCCAGAAAAAATCCTCATTCTGGGGATTGGCAATGTACTGTACGCCGATGAAGGCATCGGCGTACATTTTGCCAACTACTTCCAGAAAGCTTACAAATTCGAGGGGCAACCTCAGTTGGAATTCATGGACGGCGGCACTCTGGCCAACGCACTGATTCCTCTGATTGCCCCTTATGACCATCTAGTGGTGGTCGACACCATCAACTCCGCGAACGCCAACTACGGCGACGTCTTCTTCTTCGACTTTGACCGGGCCCCCGCCGAGGTGGACTGGCAAGGCAGCGCCCACGAAGTGGAGATGCTGCAAACTCTGAACATGATGGACATGGTGGGCGATCGGCCCAAGACCTACGTCCTGGGTGTGGTGCCCACCGTCCTGGAGTCCATGAGCTTCGAGCTCACCGACCAGGTCAAAGGCGCTGTGCCTACCATGGAGAAAGCCCTGGTTGGTCATCTGGAGACCCTGGGGATCCGCGCCACCAAGGTGAAGGATCTCGACATCCAGGCCCTGGCCCACCAATCCTGCGACACCTAAGGACCCCAGCCATGAAGCTGAAGTTTAACTTCCACTGCGACCGTCCGGTCCCCTACTACGCTCATCGCTGCAACCAGCTGCTGACCCACCCTCAAGTACTCACCACAGGCAACACCGACAACACCTACTTCTTCGTCGCCGAAGGCGATCAGGAGCAGTTGTCGGAGCTGGCCGAACAGGTGGGCCAGGAGTGGTCCCTCTCCTGCTGGCTGGAGCGCAGTGAGCTGCTTCCGGTTGAGGAGCTCGAGGGCGACGAACACGCCCTGGCCCATGGCCCGGTTCACAACCCCTACTGTGGCTACTGTCGTGACCACCTGCAGGCCTGTCACCATTGTGGCAGCGACGCTCAGCCCAGCCTGGACAGCGACCAGTTGCAGCAGGCAGTAGACACCTTCCTGGCAAAGGGTCAGTGCACCCTGGCCACCGGCAGTGGTCTGCGCCGCTTCCGTCGCCTCGGCGACATCCAGCCCAAGCAGCTGATGTTCTGCCGTGCCGAAGCCCTGAACACTGGCCTGCACCTCTCCAATCAGGGCGTTCGCCTGCTGAGCAGCCTGGAAAAGCCCATGCTGCAACTGCTGCCCAAGGCGGAGTTTGCCAAGGCCAACAAGCTGGCGCACATCACCTACCTGTGCCACCTGGCCGACGACAGGATCTCTCTGCGACTGGCTCAGAAACTGGCTGACGCCGGTGTGGAGCTGGTAGCCGTAGAGGAGGTCGAGCCTGCGCCTAAGTTGGTGCTCACCTTCCTCGAGGAAAAACCCCTGGCCCTGAGCCATCGCCACCAGCCGGGCGACCTGCCCTGCCCAGAAGCCCCCCTGTGGGATGACGCGGTGATCGGCGGCTATCGCGCCGAAGTGACCGACGGCAAACTGGCCCTGAGCGAAGATGGTCGTCAGAACATCAACGATCGTTGGGCTGCCGCCTGTGCCCATCACGGTGCCGTGTTGTTTGCCCCCAAGGGCACCACCACCGCCACCCTCTATCTGAGTGGCAACCGCCCCTCCGGCTTGATCCATCAAGACGACAAGGGCGAGTACCAGTGGCTGGTGAGGCTGCCGGAGCAGTGGATCGCCCCAAACCAGATCCTCAGCGCCATCGCGGAGGGCTCCGAAACCGGTGAACGCCTGGTGGCCCGCTTCCGCGAGCTGCACCCGAAACGTGCCGCCACCCTGGACGCCATGAGCGACACCCCCATCAGTGGCAACCTGTCCAGCCTGATGGCCCTGGTCGCCTGGCTGCTGCAAGTGGCTGAGCCTGGGGACGACCGTCTCACCGCTGCCCGTAAGTTCACCGCCCTGGCCCTGGGCCACGACGGCAAGAACAGCCCTCGCATCGACTTCAAGCTCAAGCGTGACGACGATGAGGTGTTGACGGTGCAGGCCCACAAGGCGCTGCAGGCTGCGCTCAGCTACGCAATGGCCGATGAGAACAGCATCCAGGCTACCTGTTACGGCCTGGTGGATTCCTTCGCTGACTTCGTCGCCAACTGGGTGGAACAGCTGGATGCGGATGTGGGCATCGATCAACTGGCTCTGGCCGGGGATGAGTTTGCCTCACCGGCGCTGATGGATCGCATCCATCGTCGCCTGGGCAACAATTTCCACCTGATGTGGCCCAAGGCGCTGGACTTTGACGGCTCCAACCTGGCGGCCGGTGGTCTGTTCCTCAAGCGCAGGAAGCGTGCATGAGTCTGAGGCGCCAGCACTACCAGATCCTTGGTACGGTACAAGGGGTCGGTTTCCGACCCTTTGTCTACCGCCACGCCACAGAAAACGCCCTGAGCGGAAATGTCCTCAATGACGCCAATGGCGTTGCCATCGAGGTACAGGGCACCACGGCCCAGCTGGCCGCATTTGAAGACGCCATGCGCAACCAACTCCCGCCTCTGGCCAAGGTTGATCACCTGTCCATTGAGGATCATCCGGTCAACCTGGATGAGGCGGAGTTCATCATTCTGGAAAGCAGCGGCAAGCAGGATGCCCAGGTGGCCCTGGCCACCGACAAGGCCAGTTGCGACGACTGTCTCAACGACATCCGCGACCCCGACAGCCGCTACTTCAATTACCCCTTTACCAACTGCACCAACTGCGGTCCCAGGTACACCATCATCCGCGACCTGCCCTACGACAGGCCCAATACGGCCATGGCTGGATTCAAGATGTGCCCCGAGTGTGCCAAGGAGTACAAGGATCCCCTCAACCGCCGCTACCACGCCCAGCCAGTAAGTTGTCCCCACTGCGGGCCGCAGCTGACCTGGCGCAAGGCCAATGGACAGCCGTTGACGGTCACCGATCCCCTGGCCCACTGCTGCAGTCAGTTGGCCAAAGGCAAGATCATCGCCATCAAGGGCCTGGGCGGCTATCACCTGATGTGTGACGCCACCAGTGACCTGGCGGTGGACACCCTGAGGCGACGCAAGCGGCGCCCCGCCAAGCCCCTGGCGGTGATGGTCAAGGACCGTACCGCCGCCGAAACCCTGGTCAAGGGCGACGCCGAGGAGTGGGACACCCTCTGCTCCCAGGAGCGTCCCATCACCCTGATGCGCACCCTCGGCAACGACAAGCTGGCCCCGTCTGTGGCGCCGGGGATCGATCGCCTGGGGCTGTTTCTGCCCTACACCCCCATCCATCAGCTGCTGCTGGAGCGACTGGACCGGCCGCTGGTGGCCACCAGTGCCAACCTCTCCGGCGAGCCGGTGATCACCGAACTCAGTCAACTGGTGGACAAGCTGGGTCATGTGGTGGACGGCATCCTGGATCACGACAGGCCCATACTCAACGCCTGCGATGACTCCGTGGTTCAGGTGGTCGGCGGTCAAACCCAGTGGTGGCGTCTGGCCCGTGGCGTTGCCCCCCAGACCGAGCGACTGGACAACGAGGCCCAGAGCACCACCCTGGCGGTGGGGGCTCAGCAGAAGAACCGCCTGGCCCTGGCCTTCGGCCAGAGAGCGATCACCAGTCCCCACATCGGCGATCTGGATAACCTGGCCACCGAAGGCTACTTCGAGCACACCCTCGCCCAGTTGCAGCGGATCTACGACCTCAAGGTGGAGCGTCTGGTGACCGACCTGCACCCTGGCTATGGCTCCAGTCAGTGGGCCCAGAACCTGGCCCAACGCCAGGAGCTGCCCCTGCTGCAGGTGCAGCACCATCACGCCCACATCCTGGCGGTGATGGCGGAGCACAAGTGCACCGACAAGGTGCTGGGATTTGCCTTCGACGGAACCGGCCTGGGCGACGACGGTCAGATGTGGGGTGGCGAGGTGATGCTGGCAGACACTCAGGGTTACACCCGACTGCACTACGTCAAACCCTTCCGCCTGATTGGCGGGGAACAGGCGATCAAGCACCCGGTGCGGGTGGCCCTCTCCCTGATGTTCCAGCACTACTCCCTGGAGGAGGTGCAGGCCAGTGGCTGGCCTCAGAAGTTCGGCATCAAGGATATGGCCCTGAAGAACCTGCATCTGATGTGGCAACGGGGGATCAACGCCCCCTACTCCAGCTCCATGGGCCGCCTGTTCGACGCCATGGCCTGTTTCCTGCAGCTGTGCCGGGAGACCGACTTTGACGGTCAGGCCGGGATGCTGCTGGAAGCCGCCGCCGAGCAGTGTCCAGACAGCGAGGTCAACCTGCTGAGCCTACCCGCCAGCATCGGCCCCATTATCGATACCGCCCCCCTGGTGCATCAGATGATGACCCTGGGGCACAGCAAGCTGGATACCGCCACCTGGGCCCGGGCCTTCATCAACGCCGTCGCCCAGATGATGGTCAGCCTGATGGAGCGCTATCCGGACTACCCCATGGTGCTCAGTGGTGGCGTGATGATGAACCGCTGCCTGCTGGAGCGCCTGCAGGCCACCGTGGGCGAGCACCGGGGCCGTTGGCTCTGGCCTGAACGTACCGCCGTCAATGACGGCAGCATCGCCCAGGGCCAGCTCTGGTATGCCTTAAACCAGGAGTAACTCCCCCGAGAGGCCGGTTTCGGCCCCTCGAGTACCCAAAACTACGACACCCACCACAGGTTAAATGCCGCTAACATGACCCAGGTCACGAAAGTCATGGGGGTGTTGTCGAATAATGTTCGAAATGTAAACAAGGGACCATTCAGACCATGTGTTTATCCATTCCCTCTCAGGTGGTAGAGCTGCACCCTGAAGACACCACCGCCACCGTCGATACCATGGGCGTGACCCGTCGGGTAAGTACCCACCTGATCAGCGAACCCCTGAACGTGGGCGACTATGTGCTGATCCACGTAGGTTTCGCCATGAACAAGATCGATGAAGAGGCGGCCAAGGAGAGCCTCGAGCTCTACAAAGAGATTGTTGAAAAGATGGAGGCGGAAGATGTCTGATCTGGCCCTGAAGGATCTCTATCAGGGATTTCGGGATCCGGAGACCATCAAGGCGCTGCTGAAGCAGATCGCCGACAAGGCCCCCGGCCTGAAAGAGCCCCTGAAGATCATGGAGGTGTGCGGCGGCCACACCCACAGCATCATGAAGTACGGCATCCACCAGGCGCTGCCGGACAACATCGAGTTTATCCACGGCCCTGGCTGCCCCGTCTGCGTCATGCCCAAGGAGCGCATCGACCAGGCGATCGCCCTGGCCCAGCAGCCAGACGTGATTCTGACTACCCTGGGTGACATGATCCGAGTGCCCGGCTCCAAGTCCAGCCTGGCTCAGGCCCGCGCCCAGGGCGCCGATGTGCGCCCCCTGTATGACCCCATGGATGCGGTGAAGCTGGCCCAGGAAAACCCGGACAAGACGGTGATCTACTTTGCCATCGGCTTCGAAACCACCACCCCGATGACTGCGGTTCTGGTGCAGATGGCAGACCAACTTCAGCTGCCCAACCTGCTGCTGCACGTCAACCATGTGCTGGTGCCACCCGCGGTGCACGCGGTGATGGCGGACGGCCAAGCCAAGGTCAATGCCTTTATCGGCCCCTCCCACGTCAGCGTGATCACTGGCGCCAAGGTGTACCAGCCCATCGTCGATGCCTACCAGACCCCGGTTGTGGTCTCCGGCTTCGAGCCTGTGGACGTGCTGGAAGCGGTACTGATGCTGGTGGAACAGAAGCTGGCGGACAAGGCGGAGCTGGAGATCCAGTACACCCGTGCCGTGACCATCGATGGCAACACCGGAGCCCAGGCCCTGGTGGACAAATACCTGGCAGTACGCCCCAAATTCCGCTGGCGCGGCCTGGGCTACATCCCAGACTCCTCCCTGGGACTGTCTCCAGACTACCCGCATCTCAATGCCGAGATCAAGTTCAAGGATATCCTGCCCAGCGAAGAGCTGGACGACCACAAGGCCTGCATGTGCGGCGACATCCTCAAGGGTCTGGCCAAGCCCACCGACTGTAAGGTGTTCGGCCGCGGCTGCACCCCACAAACCCCAATGGGCAGCTGCATGGTCAGCTCAGAGGGCGCCTGTCACGCCCACTTTAAGTACGGAGAAGTGATTCTATGACCGCCACCGACAACAAGCGCCGCATTCAACTGAGCCACGGTGGCGGTGGTGTCGAGATGAACCAGCTGATTCGTAAGCTGTTCTTCAAGTACTTCAGCAACGAGATCCTGATCCGGGACGAAGACGCCGCCCGACTGGATATCCAGGGGCCCCTGGCCTTCACCACCGACAGTTTCACCGTCAGCCCCCGCCAGTTCAAGGGGGGGGATCTGGGTAAGATCGCCGTCGCCGGCACGGTCAACGACCTGGCCATGGCCGGTGCCATCCCCCAGTATCTGAGCTGCGGCTTCATCATCGAGGAGGGCCTCACCTTCGCCGAACTGGAGACTCTGGTGAAGTCCATGGCCGAGGAGCTGGAGAAGAGCGGTGCCCGCATCGTCTGCGGCGACACCAAGGTGGTGCCCAAGGGGGCCGCCGACGGCATCTTCATCAACACCTCGGGTGTGGGCCAGTGCATCGCCAGCCCCTCTTGGAAGAAGCTGGAGGTGGGCGACGCCATCCTGGTTTCCCGCGACGTCGGCCGCCACGGCGCCTGCATCCTGGCCAGCCGTGAGGGGATGGCCCTGGAGGGCGACCTGGCCTCCGATTGCGCCACCCTGTGGGACGACGTCAAGCGCCTGCTCGATGCCGGCATCGAGGTGCGCGCCATGCGCGACGCCACCCGTGGCGGTCTGGCCGCGGTACTCAATGAGTGGGCCGCCAGCCGCGAGCTGGGGATCAGGGTCGAACAGGATCAGGTGCCCATCGCCGACGAGGTGCAGGGACTGTGTGAGCTGTTCGGCTTCGAACCCATGGAGCTGGCCAACGAGGGCACCTTTGTCCTCGGCGTCCCCGCGGATCAGGCGGAGCAGGCCCTGGCCCTGCTGAAACAGGGGCAGGAGAGCGCCGCCATCATCGGCACCGTGGTGGATCAGCACGTGGGTAAGGTGGTCCTCACCTCTCCCTGGGGCAGCCAGCGTTACCTGGAACTGCCAAAAGGGGAACTGCTGCCACGGATCTGCTAAGACCCGTTATGCAGATTTTAAGGGCGCCTCGGCGCCCTTTTTGCTGCCTGAGTCCCTGACAGAACCGCTTTTGCGCTGATATAATTCCGCCTTAACTCTCCTGAAGGACATATCTGAATGAGCATTGAAAACACTCTGATGCAGCGTGGCGACTCCAAGTGCGAGTTGTGTGGTAGTAACGATCAGCTGAGCGTGTATGACGTGCCACCGGTAGAGAAGAGCACCGAAGAGAAAGCGGTGCTGGCCTGCGTCAAATGCCAGGGCGAGCTGCCCGACGACGCCCAGCTGGATGCCAACCACTGGCGCTGTCTGAACGACGCCATGTGGAGCCAGGTGCCTGCGGTACAGGTGGTGGCTTACCGCATGCTGCACCGCCTGACCAAACAGGGCGAAACCTGGGCCCAGGATCTGTTGGACATGATCTACATGGAAGAGGATGTCAAAGCCTGGGCCGACGCCGGCCTGCCTGAGGAAGCTGATCCCGACGCCATCGTCCACAAGGACAGCAACGGTGACGTGCTGCTGGCCGGTGACACCGTCCATCTGATCAAGGATCTGGTGGTCAAGGGCGGCAACTTTACCGCCAAGCGTGGTACCCCGGTGCGCAACATCGGCCTGACCAACAACCCCGAGCACATCGAGGGCCGGGTCAACGGCCAGCGCATCGTCATCCTCACCCAGTATGTGAAAAAATCCAAGCAGGGCGAATAAGCCTGTATTGAACAGAGAAAGGCGGCCTGACGGCCGCCTTTTTTATTTATAACAATGATTTAAAACAGCTTGTCAGCAGCGACAATCTGAGAGACTCAGCGTTTCCCTACAGAGAATGGAGCTCTCATGATTCGACCCGCACTGTTGCTGCCTCTGCTGACACTCACCCTATCAAGCCACGCCTGTCCCAAGCTGCCAGACCCTGTGGTTTCGCTGCTGGACAGCCAGCACCATGACACCCTGCTGCTGGGAGAGTGGCACGGCACCAACGAAGCCCCACAGGCGGCCTTTGCCACCATCTGTCACCAGGCAAAGAAACTGAACGTTCCCCTGATCGTCGGCCTGGAGCTCAACGCCGAGGATCTGGACTTCGGCGGCGATCTTGACCAACTGACAGCCCGGATCCAAGCCTCAACAGACTGGCAGACGGTGTTTGACGGACGCAGCAGCCGCGCCCTGTATCACCTGCTGGAGCGGCTCCACCCCCTGGTGAAATCGGGCGAGATTCAGGTGGTGGGCTTTAACCACAATCACGATCCCAGGGATCTGCGCATGGCCGAAAACCTGCGCCCCTACCTCGGTCAGCCCATGCTGGTGTTTGGCGGAAGCCGTCACACCAAGACGGTGCACGGCAACAGCTGGGACCCTCAGTCGAACAACATGGGTGCCTTCCTCAAGGACTGGGGAGCAGACACCCTGAGCCTGTGGCTGTATAACAGCAATGGCACCGCCTGGTACAGCGACGATGAAGGCAATAGAACCGTGCACCCCATAACTCGCAGGGGCGAAACCCCAGCAGGTACCATAGAGCCGGCACCACAAGAGAGCGGCTATCAGCATATCTGGCACCTGGGACCGGTGACCGCCTCCCTGCCCCTGCTCAAGCCCGCAGAAGGCTACTAAAAAAGGCGCCCCAGGGGCGCCTTTTTCAGCTCGAGGAGATTACTCCCACTCGATGGTCGCCGGTGGCTTACCGGAGATGTCGTACACCACCCGGGAGATGCCGTCGATCTCGTTGATGATGCGGTTGGACACCTTGCCCAGGAAGTCGTAAGGCAGGTGGGCCCAGTGGGCGGTCATGAAGTCGATGGTCTCCACCGCCCGCAGGGACACCACCCAGTCATACTTGCGGCCATCGCCCATCACGCCGACGGAGCGAACCGGCAGGAACACGGTGAACGCCTGGGACACCTTGTTGTACAGATCCGCCTTGTGCAGCTCCTCGATGAAGATGGCATCGGCGCGCCGCAGCAGGTCACAGTACTCCTTCTTCACCTCGCCCAGCACCCGCACGCCCAGACCTGGACCGGGGAAGGGGTGACGGTAGAGCATGTTGTAGGGCAGACCCAGCTCCAGGCCAATCTTGCGCACCTCATCCTTGAACAGCTCGGTCAGCGGCTCCACCAGACCCAGCTCCATGTCCTCAGGCAGACCGCCCACGTTGTGGTGGGACTTGATCACATGGGCTTTGCCGGTGGCCGCACCGGCAGACTCGATGACGTCGGGGTAGATGGTGCCCTGGGCCAGCCATTTCACGCCCTGGATCTTGGCCGCTTCCTCGTCGAACAGCTCCACGAAGGTGTGACCGATGATCTTACGCTTGGCTTCAGGATCCGCTTCACCCTCCAAGGCGTCCAGGAAGCGCTGCTCGGCGTCGACGCGGACGATGTTCAGGCCGAAGTGATCACCGAACATCTCCATCACCTGATCGCCTTCATCCAGGCGCAGCAGGCCGTTGTCGACAAACACACAGGTCAGCTGGTCACCGATGGCACGGTGCAGCAGCATCGCCACTACCGAGGAGTCCACACCGCCGGACAGACCCAGGATCACCTTATCGCCGCCCACCTTCTCCTTGATGCGCTCGATGGCGTCATCGATGATGGCGGCAGAGGTCCACTTGGCTTCGCAACCACAGATGTTCAGCACGAAGTGCTCCAGCATCCGCTTGCCCTGCTTGGAGTGGGTCACCTCGGGGTGGAACTGCACGCCGTAGAAGTGACGGGACTCGTCGGCCATGGCCGCATAGGGGCAGGTCTCGGTCTCGGCCACCTTGGTGAAGCCTTCAGGGATGGCGGTAACCTTGTCACCGTGGCTCATCCACACATCCAGCAGCGCCTTGCCGTCGTGGTCGATGGCGTCTTCGATGTTCTCAAACAGCTGGGTAGCTTCCAGGACCTTCACCTGGGCGTAGCCAAACTCACGCTTGTCGGAGCAGGACACCTTGCCGCCCAACTGCTCGGCCATGGTCTGCATGCCGTAGCACACGCCCAGCACCGGCACACCGGCACTGAACACATACTCGGGGGCACGGGGGGAGTTGTCTGCGGCAACGGACTCGGGGCCGCCGGACAGGACGATGCCGGTAGGGGCAAATTCGCGAATCTTCTCTTCGGGAACATCCCAGCCCCACAGTTCACAGTAGACGCCGATCTCACGGATACGGCGGGCGATCAGCTGGGTGTACTGGGAACCAAAATCCAGGATAAGGATACGATGGTCGTGGATGTTGCTCATCTTATTCGGGTCTCATTATTGTGATGGTTGGGTACGAGGGCGAACTATTGCCCTGCGGCCTATGGGCCTGTCGTTGTTCTTTACCGAGCTAGAAGAAAGGGGGCAGACCTGCCCCCTTTTCAGCATTAACCCATACGGTAGTTGGGCGCTTCCTTGGTGATGGTCACGTCGTGGACGTGGCTCTCCTTGATGCCGGCACCGCTGATGCGGACAAACTCGGCCTTGGTGCGCAGCTCTTCGATGGTGCCGCAGCCGGTCAGACCCATGCAGGAGCGCAGGCCGCCCAGCTGCTGGTGAATGATCTCCTTGAGCTTGCCCTTATAGGGGATGCGACCTTCGATGCCCTCGGGCACCAGCTTGTCGGCGGCGTTGTCGCTCTGGAAGTAGCGGTCGGAAGAGCCCTTGGTCATGGCCCCCAGGGAGCCCATGCCACGGTAGGACTTGAAGGCACGCCCCTGGTACAACTCAATTTCACCCGGGGCCTCTTCGGTGCCGGCAAACAGGGAACCGGCCATGATCAGGCTGGCGCCAGCGGCGATCGCCTTGGCGATGTCACCGGAGAAGCGGATGCCACCATCGGCAATCACAGGGATGCCATACTCGTTGGCCACGGACGCGGCTTCGGCCACGGCGGTGATCTGAGGCACGCCGACGCCGGTAACGATGCGAGTGGTACAGATGGAGCCTGGGCCGATGCCCACTTTCACCGCGTCTACACCGGCTTCAATCAGGGCGCGGGCACCTTCAGCGGTGGCGACGTTGCCGCCGATGATCTGCACATCGGGGAAAGCTTCACGGGTGGCACGGATACGCTGCAGCACCCCTTCGGAGTGACCGTGGGAGGAATCGATCAGCAGTACGTCCACACCGGCTTCCACCAGGGCGGCAACCCGATCTTCGTTGCCTTCACCGGCACCGACGGCGGCGCCGACGCGCAGGCTGCCCTTCTCATCCTTACAGGCATTGGGCTTGCGCTCCGCCTTTTCGAAGTCCTTGACGGTGATCAGGCCGGTGAGGCGGAATTCCGGGGTCACCACCAGCACCTTCTCGATGCGGTGCTTCTGCATCACCTGCTGAGCCTGCTCCAGAGGGGTGCCCTCAATCACAGTCACCAGGCGGGACTTGGTGGTCATGACGTCGGCGACCTTCTTGGACAGGTCCTTGACGAAACGGACATCACGGCCGGTGATGATGCCCACCAGCTCGTTCCCCTCGGTCACCACAGGGTAGCCGGCGAAACCGTTCTCTTCGGTGATCTCTTTCAGCTGGGCGATGGTCAGTTCCGGGGTGACGGTCACGGGGTCGGCAACGATGCCGGCCTCGTACTTCTTCACCATGCGAACCTGGGCCGCCTGCTGCTCAATGCTCATATTCTTGTGGATAAAGCCGATGCCACCTTCCTGGGCCATGGCGATCGCCAGACGGCCTTCGGTCACGGTGTCCATGGCGGCAGTCACCATAGGAATATTCAGCTTGATGGTTTTGGTCAGTTGGGTGCCAAGCTCTGCGGTGTTCGGAAGAACAGTGGAGTGGGCGGGGACGAGCAATACGTCGTCAAAGGTAAGCGCTTCTTGTTTAATTCTTAGCATGGCAACATTTCACCGGTAGGGTTTATGGGTGTAGTAAAATATTGCCGGGGAATTATAGGGATCCAAGCTTGCCACTTCAATCATTTCTTGTTACTAATTTCAGATCATTTCATGAACCCCGGTTCTCCCCTTGTCAAATCAGATTCTTACCGTCTCCGCCCTCAACCGTCAGCTCAAGGCCACATTGGAGCAGCAGTGGGGACGGGTTTGGCTCACCGGCGAGATCTCCAACCTGGCCACTCCCTCCTCCGGTCACTGGTATTTCACCCTGAAAGATGAGCGCAGCCAGCTGCGTTGTGCCATGTTCCGCGGGCGCAACAACAGGGTGACCTTCCGCCCCAGAGATGGCATGCAGGTGCTGGTTCGGGCTCAGGTGACCCTCTATGAACCCAGGGGAGACATGCAGCTGTTGGTAGACAGCATGCAGCCGGCGGGGGACGGGTTGCTGAAACAGCAGTTTGAGGAGCTGAAATTGCGCCTGGCCGCCGAGGGGTTGTTTGCCTCCGGCGCCAAGCAGCCCCTGCCAGATCCTATCCAGACCCTGGGGATCATCACCAGCCCAACGGGCGCCGCCATCCACGATGTGCTGTCGGTGCTGCAGAGGCGCAACCCCGCCCTCAAGGTGATCCTCTACCCCACCCAGGTGCAGGGCCGCGAAGCGATCCCCGCCCTGTGCCGGGCCATCGAAATCGCCAATGAGCGTGACGAGGTGGACTGCCTGCTGCTGACCCGGGGCGGTGGCTCTTTGGAGGATCTCTGGTGCTTTAACGAAGAGGCGGTGGCCCGGGCGGTGTTCGCCTCACGGCTACCCATTGTCTCTGCCGTCGGTCACGAAGTGGACGTCACCATCGCCGACTTTGTGGCGGATCTTCGTGCCCCCACCCCCTCGGCGGCAGCGGAGATGCTTTCTGGGGATCAGCGCCATCAGCGTCAGGCGATCGCCAACCTTCAGCATCGTCTGAATCATGCCATAGGCCGAACCCTTCAACAGCAACGCAGCCGACTCTCCCTGCTGGATTCCCGCCTGACAGCGGCTCACCCCAGTCGACAGCTGGCCACCCTCAGTCAGCGACTGGATGAACAGCAACTCAGGCTGCATCACGCCATGAGCCAGAGATTGGCCCAGGAAAACCGGCGTCTGGATAACCTGACCACCCGGCTGCAGGCTTGGCAGCCACAGCGTCAGGTGCGTCAACGCCAGGAACAACTGACCAGCCTGTCCGACCGACTGCAGCGCAGCATGAGTTCGCTGACTGAGCGCAAAAGACAGCAGCTGGGGGCTCAGGCTCAGGCCCTCAATGCCATCAGCCCGCTGGCGGTGCTGGGGCGGGGTTACGCCATCCTGCAGGATCAGTCCGGCAAGGCGCTCACCGACGCCAGTCAGGTGCAGGCCGGCGACAACCTCAACGCCCGGCTGCACCGGGGTGAACTCAGCCTCAAGGTAGAGCGCACCACCCCGTCTACTGACTGACGGGACACTAGTTGTCGGTCACCTCCAGCCAATAGGCGGGCAGCTTCAGTCCGGGCTTTGCCCGTTTTCCCGCCTTGATGGTGGCCCCGATCCAGATCTCCTCCCCCTCCCGCCCCGGATTGTCCAGGTTGGTCACCGGAAAGCTGTTATAGGTCCGGTTTCGATAGCGCACCTTGAAGCCACGCAGATTGACCCTGGGCTCATTGCCCAGGTTGGCGATGTCTATGGTGATGGGCCGTGTGCTGTTGGACTGGATGCGATACTTGGCCTGATGGTAGTAGCTGTCCAGCAACTCCACATTGGTGGAGCCTCCCAGCCCCCCCTTCCAGGTCAATACCACCCGGCTGGCCTTGTCGTTGTTCTTGATGGCCGTGGGATAAGTCAGGCTCTGAATCTCGGTCAACCACACCTTGGCATGCACCTGAAAGGGGAGCAACACCAACAGTGGTGCCAGCAATGATTTACATAAAGGTCTCATTTTATTTCTATTATCCGACCAAATTGCTATGGAATTCGAATCTTAATTTTGTTATCAATTTGATTCAAGATGTTTCAACTTGTTAAGCATCTACCTTCCACAGGGAGGTGGGGGATAATTATAAGCTCGAGGTCGGGCCCAAAACGGAGGGGCTCAGGGGCAATACTCAAAGCACTTTGGGAAACACAATAAATGAAAAAAATTGCCATTATCTCTGTACTGGCTGCAGGCGTTTCTACCCTGGCCGTGGCCCAGGAGTTCACCGCTACCTTCAACCTGATTCAACCCGTGGACATCGCCGAAACCACTCAGCTGGACTTTGGTGACGTCAAGCTGGGCAGCAACATCACCTGTACCCTGGCCGCGGCTGACGGCGCTACCACGGGTGATGCCTGCCTGAGCAGCAACGGCACCGCCGGCGTGTTCACCATCTCAGGTGATGCTGACCGCAACGTCGGTGTGACACTCAACAACGGCAGCGGCAACGGCGTGACCTTCGCCCCACAAGCCAGCCAGAGTTTCGCCACCGCCGTCGCTCTCGATAACCAGGGCAAACTGACCTTCAACCTGGGCGGCACCCTGACCGTCACCGACACCGCCACCGCCGGTGCCGGCAGCGTCACTTACACCATCGACGTGGCTTACCAGTAAGCCTTTTCCCACACCATAACAATAACCGCCGGCGGCCTCGATGACGCACGGCAGACCTGTTGTGGGCAGAAGCCAGCCTTCTGCCCCGTTTTCGGGTCCTAGGGAGAACGCCATGAAGTTACTGGCAACACTAATTCTGGGTTTGTGCCCCCTGTTGGCCCAGGCCAACCTGCTGATATCCCCCCAACGTCTCTATTTTGAGCCAGGCCAGCGCAGCGACGCGCTGATCCTAAAGAACATCTCCGACAGCCTGCAGAAGTTTGATATTCGCTTCCAGGAGATGGTGATGAACCCCCAGGGCAAACTGGTGCCCCAGTCCAGCAACCCCCACAGCCTGGCCAGTATGGTTCGCTACTCCCCCAGACGGGTCACCCTGGAGCCCGGTGCCACCCAGACCATCAGGATGGCCCTGAGGATGAAGGGCGACCTCGAGGAGGGGGAGTACCGCAGCCATCTGGTGATCCGTCAGATCCCCACCCAGACGGAAACCCACCGCGCTCAGGGAGGCGACAACCTGGCGCTGCAGATTCGCCCCATGCTCTCCATGTCGATCCCGGTGATCGCCCGTAAGGGCGTCACCCACTCCTCTCTGGCCATCGAGCGTGCCGAGCTCCATCCCCACCACGCCCAGATCAGGGTCACCGCCTCGGGAAACCGCTCTGTGTATGGAGATCTGGAGCTGGTGCAGCAGCAATCCGGTGAGCGCACAACCCTGGGAATCCTGCGCGGTGCCGCCCTCTACCCTGAGATCGACCAACTGGAATTCAAGGTCCCTCTGAGTCAGCCCCCCAGGGGTGAGGCGCCCATCGAGGTTGTCTACCGGGAAGATCCCCGCTACGGCAGTGAACGTGAGGTACAGCTTCAGCTTCAGCCCTGATGCGCCTTGTCCTGCTGTTGACCCTGCTGGCTGTCCTGCCCAATAAAGGGGCCTGTGCGGAGCCTGAGGAGGCCACACCTCTGGTGTTGCAGCTGGTCTATCGGGGAGAGCTGCTCTCCGAAGATCTGCTGGCCTACGAGTCCGAGGGCCGCCTCCATCTGCCTCTGCAGCAACTGGCCGACCTGCTACTGATGCCGCTGCTGGTGGATGTGGAGCATGGCCGGGCCGAGGGCAGCCTCAGCAGCCCGGCAGACCGGTTTCGCCTGGAGGGACGACAGTTAATCCGCTCAGGCTACCCACAAGTCAACCTGACCAGCCTGATCAACGACGGCTGGGATCTCTTCCTGCCCGCAGACCAGCTGACCCCCCTGTGGCAACTGACCCTGGAGTTCTCACCCCAGGCCCAGACCCTGCACCTGTTAGCCGAGGATCTGCTGCCCCTAGACAAGGTCTGGCAGCGGCAGCAACGGCTGGCCCTTCTGCAACAGCAGCAGGGTCGCAGCGTCGCCGGACAACCTGTGTATACCAGTCCCTACGCCCTGATTGGCGATCCCGCCCTGCACAACCAGATAAGCCTCATTCGCAGTGACGGTGACACCCAGGCCAGCCTGCTGCTCGATGGCGTCAGCGACCTGGGCCATCATCAGGCACAGTTCAACCTGCAGCTGGATGACCAGACCCAAAGGCTGAGAGCCTCCATTGAGCGCCGCTGGGATCTGCCCTGGCTCAGCGAGTACCGGTTGGGCTCCCTCACCGGTCCCAACACCCCTCTGGTGGGCCGGGGCGAGCTGGGATGGGGCGTGGACCTGCGCCAGGGGGCGAGCCTGCAATCGGATCAATTCATTACCACGACGCTGGAGGGGCCGGCGCCGCCCGGCTGGGATGCCGAGCTCTACCGGGATGGGGATCTGATCGACGCCCAGCGCATCGGTTCAGGGGGCCGCTACCGGTTCGACAATGTGGCCCTATACCTGGGGCAGAACCGGTTTCGAATCCTGCTGTACGGTCCCAATGGTGAGGAGCATCAGTTAAGCCTCACTCACCCCCTGGGCGGCAGCCAGCTGGCCCCGGGACGCAGTGGCAGCCAGCTGACCGCCCTGGCCTGGGAGCGCGGCGGTGGCAGCGAGGCACAGTTGGAGTGGGGCTATGGCCTGTCAGACGCCCTGAGCCTGCAACTGGGCCACCACTACCTGCAGGCGCCGGAACTGGTCACGGACCACTACTCCAGTCTGGCTCTGGTGGGACAGTTGGGCGGTGTGCTTGCTCAGGTCCGGGGAATCAAACAGTGGCAGGGAGGCCAAGCCCTGGCTCTGGCCCTGCAAGGAGACACAGGGAGCTGGCAGTGGCAGCTGAGCGGCGCCCACTACCACGACTACCTCAGCGCCGCCCATCGTCAGCGACAGCTGCGCCATGAATGGTTGCTGCGGGCCAGTGGCCGCCTTCGGGAGCTCGGCTGGCGAATCGAAGTGGGCACCGACGCCCTGAGTGACGGTAACCAACACCGTGCAGCCCTGACCTTCAATGGCCAGTGGTACCAGAGCAGCTGGAGCCATGCCCTGACCTGGCGCGGAGCCGCCGATCACAGGCTGCAGCAACAGCTGGCCCTCTCCGGCCGATTGCAGCAGTGGCGCCTGCGCGGCTATGCCGATCTTCAGTGGCAGCCCGAGGCCCGTCTGCAGAGGCTGGGGGTCAACCTCAACTACCCGCTGGAACAGCGTCTCACCGGCCAGAGTGAGCTGGTGCTGCTGCCCAGGCAGCCCCAGCAGTGGCAGTTCAATCAAAACCTCAACCTCTCCCTGGATTCCCTACTCCTCAGCCTGGGCATCAGTGTCTCAGGCGATCACGAATACCAGGCGCGACTGGAACTGTCCCACGGCCTACTGTGGGACAGACAGGCAGACAGCTGGCACTGGTACGCGGACGACCCCACTCGAGAGGGTGATCTTTCCCTCAGTGTCTTCTGGGACCGCAACGGCAATGGCCACCGTGAACCGGACGAACCGCCGGTGGACGGAGTGCGGTTCCGCTGTACCGGGCGCAGCGAAGGGGGGCGCACCGACAAAGAGGGGCGGCTGCTGCTGGTGGGGCTGCCCGCAGACAGCGACCTGGTGCTGCAATTGGACGAGTCCAGCCTGGCGGATCCCTTTATGATCTCCCCCTTTACCCAAAGGCAGTTGCGCCTGCACGCTGGCCACATCGAACGGCTGACTGTCCCCATGGTGATGGGAAGCGAAGTGGAGGGGGAGGTGATGCTGAGCTCACCGGATCTGGACAGTCGCCCCGCCGCCGGGCTGCCCATCAGCCTGGAAGATGCTGACGGCATCACCGTGGCGCAGACCCGGGTGGATTACGACGGCCTGTTCCTGCTGCAGGGGATACGCCCAGGCCGGTACCGGTTGAAGATTCAGCAACGCCTCTACCCCATCAACCTGTCACCTGAAGGGGAGATTCTCAGTCTGGGTCGCCTCTACCTGCCACAGGCTTCACAGATTCAGTCAGAGTAAAAGCGCAGCAATTCAAAGAGATCTACACTGAAGTTGAGGCTATTGACCCCGGAGGTCACATGCTCAACTTTATTGTTATCACCTCACTGACCTTCTCGGCCCAGTTCAACCTGGTACCCGCCGACACTGTGCCCCAGGTGCTGGAGCAACTGTCCGCGCCCCAGTGCAACCGTGCCGATGTTCAGCTTCACTGGCAACTGCCCTCCGCGGAACGGCGGCCCCCCCATGATCAGGCCACGCCCTCGCAGGCCGAACCGGCCCCCAGGCTGGTACTGCACTTCCTCTGAAGCCCGCCATAAAAAAGGGTTCATCGCGCATTACCGGGAAAAGCGGCTCGTATCTTCAGGAAGAAGTAGTCGCTGTCCCGGTATCCGTAGGCCA